>WGGB01000052.1 GCA_015491935.1 Alteromonadaceae bacterium | reverse complement strand
CCTTGCATAAAACTGCATTACCCCAAGCCTGCCAAGCCATTAATGAGTTTGTTGTTCGTTTTGCAAATACCAATGGCACAGGTTCAGCCAGTGCCAATAATATGTTTGCTAAAGCTATTTTACGTATGGGCATTCCCGTTAGTGCAAAAAATATTTTCCCTTCAAATATTCAAGGTATGCCCACTTGGTATGAAGTGAGAATTTCTGAAAAAAACTATTTAGGCCGCCGTGGTGGCAACTCAGAATTAGTCGTCGCGATGAACTCACAAAGCATCAATGACGATATTAATAGCGTAAAAACGGGTGGATACCTACTTTATGATGCAACTAAAGCATTAAGTGACGAGCAAATTAGGGATGATATTCATTATTTAGGCATACCTATTTCAGCTATCTGTTTAAAAGAATATTCAAACCCTCGCCAGCGACAATTATTTAAAAATGTTATTTATGTCGGTGCATTAGCGGCATTATTAGCGATGGATTTTGCGGTGCTAAAAGACTTAGTTAAAGATCAATTTAAGGGTAAAGAAAAACTGATCACTCCTAATATTTACGCATTAGAGCTAGGTTATCAATATGCTAAACAACAATTTATTTGCCCATTGCCAATAAAAGTTGAAACCCGCGATCTATTAAACAATCGCATTATGGTTGATGGCAATACAGGCACAGGTTTGGGCGCCGTTTATGGTGGTGCCACTGTGGTGGGTTGGTATCCGATAACGCCATCAACCTCGGTAGTAGAAAAATTTGCTAGTTATTGCGACCGATTACGTATTGACCCTGCTACAGGCAAAAAGAACTACGCCATAGTTCAAGCCGAAGATGAACTTGCTGCTATTGGTATGGCGATTGGCGGTGGTTGGAATGGCGCACGAGCCTTTACCGCCACTAGTGGTCCTGGCGTGTCATTAATGGCTGAATTTTTAGGGCTCGCCTATTTTACCGAAATTCCTGTGGTACTCGTTAATGTACAACGTGCTGGCCCATCAACGGGTATGCCAACGCGCACCCAGCAATCGGATGTACTTTGTTGTGCGTATGCTTCACATGGTGATACCAAACAAATATTACTCTTTCCACAAGATCCTAGTGAATGTTTTGAATTAACGGCTCAAGCTTTTGATTTAGCTGATCAATTACAAACTCCCGTGATTATAATGAGTGATTTAGACTTAGGTATGAATGATCATTTAAGTGCAGAGTTTACCTGGGATGATAATAGAAAATATCAACTCGGTAAGGTACTTAATGCGCAGCAGCTCGACAATTTAGCAGATTACGGTCGTTATTTAGATACCGATGGCGATGGTATATGTTATCGCACATTACCTGGCACACACCCAGAAAAAGGGGCTTACTTTAATCGTGGCACCTCTCGTAATCAATATGCGGCGTACACTGAAAAACCAGCTGATTATATTGAAAATATGACACGTTTAACGAAAAAATTTGTTACCGCAAGTCAGTTGGTACCACAACCTGAAATAAAACAGGGTAAACATATCGCTAAAATTGGGCTTATTTATTATGGCACCAGTAGCCATGCGATACTTGAAACCATAGATCATTTAAAAGAACATGGCTTATCAGCAGATACGCTGCGTATTAAAGCCTTTCCATTTAATGAACAGCTTGAACAATTTATTAGCAGCCATCAAAACATTTTTGTGATTGAACAAAATCGTGACGCGCAAATGAAAAGTCTTATCGTTAACGAATGCCAGATAGATCCCAATAAACTTAACAGCATATTACATTACGATGGCTTACCGATCACTAGTCGCTTTATCGAACAAGCTATTGTTGAGTATTTTGCTTTGCAAAATTCAGCCAAGCAAGCTAGTTAAGCAAAAAGGAACCTATTATGAGTTTTCAAAAATCAACTTTTCATCATCCGCGCTTAAAAGTGAATGACTTAGGGCTAACTTATCGTGACTATGAAGGTGCGCTATCAACCTTATGTGCAGGTTGTGGTCATGATGCTATTACCTCAGCAATTATTCAGGCGTGTTATGAGTTATCTATTGAACCTCATAAAGTCGCTAAAATGTCAGGTATTGGCTGCTCATCAAAAGCCCCAAATTACTTTATGAATAAAGCCCACGGTTTTAATTCGGTACATGGCCGTATGCCATCAGTAACCACGGGCGCTAATATGGCGAATCAAGAATTATTGTATTTAGCTATGTCGGGAGATGGCGATAGTGCGTCTATTGGTTTTGGACAGTTCGCTCATGTAGTGCGCCGACAATTAAATATGGTTTATATGGTTGCCAACAATGGCGTTTATGGATTAACCAAAGGGCAACTTGCCGCTACCGCAGATAAAGGCGTTAAAAATAAAGCGGGTGAAATCAGTTTGTTTAACGATATTGACTTATGTACCATGGCATTACAACTTGGCGCGAGTTTTGTTGCGCGTAGTTTTTCTGGTGATAGAAAACAGCTGGTACCATTATTAAAAGCGGCCATCAGCCACCGAGGTTTTGCTTTTATTGATATTATTTCACCGTGTGTCACCTTTAATAACCACCCCACTTCAACACGATCTTACGATTATGTACATGATCATATTACTACTGCGGCGGTTACTGATTTTATCCCCATAAAAACCGAAATCACCACCGAATGTAATGCGGGAGATTGTGAAGATATTTGTCTGCACGATGGGTCAATTATGCGCATTAAAAAACTTGATAGTGATTATGATACTCGTAATGCTCAAAAAGCGATTATGGATGTTGAAGCGCATAAACAAAAAGGTGAAATATTAACCGGGTTACTCTATTTAAAGCCAACCGCAAGTCATTTTCATGAAATTAATAATACCTGTGATACACCGTTGAACCAGTTAACACAAGAAGCATTATGCCCAGGAGCGCGGATATTATCAGGCATTAATGATAGCTTTAGATAAAAGTATAAGTAAAAAAATTATTGCGCAGTAAGTCGTTTATTTATGTTTTAATAAACGACTTATTGAATCACGCTCTGTGTTTAAAAAATCATAGGCGTCTATAATTTGCTGATAAGATAAACCCAACTCATCAAGCTGTGCTTGTGAAACTAGTTGTTCAATATTTTGTTCAATATGGTTTTCTTGAAAAAGGCTATTTGCCAACATCGCTCGTTTAGCAATATAAAGTAATTTACTTTCATCACTTAAATATTCAAAATCATCTTGATCTTGCGAGCCAACTGGTTCAATTAAACAATAAGGTAACCGCCAAAAACGTAATAATTCGGCAGAACACTCACCAAAAGTAAAGCCTAATACTTGCTGTTGTTTTTGCCATGGTAATTCATCTATACCGTTACTTTGACACTGTACTATTTTTTCAGGTGTTAATTGTTGTACAACCAATTCCCCCAAATTATGCAATAAACCCAATACAAATAAGCGTTCTGCTTTTTTTATCCGAGTAAAACCCGCTAAATATTTAACAAGCAAAGCACAATCAATAGTACGAGCCCAAAAAGTATCTAAAAAATCGCTATCCGCTTCTAACCTAGTAAAGGCTTTTCCCGTAAAGTAAGCGATAACTAAATTATAAACTTCCGTGATCCCTAGTACTAACATCGCCTTTGATATGGTATCAATTTTCCCCGAATAATTAAAAAAAGAACTATTAGAGAGTTTTAAAATAGCAGCCGTTAACGCGGGATCTAATAAAATAACCTGACTAATATCGTCAATAGTGGCGCTATCATCTTCTAGTAGTTCTTTAATACGAATAAAAGAATCTGACAGTACAAATATATCACTTGCTTCTTCTGCATATTCTCTAGCATTCATAAAATAAAAACCTTATATAAATTTAATAGCGCTAACTTACTCATATCGAGTTATTTTAAAGTAAAAAAACAGTGTTAGAACAAAGATTAATCAACAATAGATTAATTATAGTCAACATTAATATTATATGAAGTAAATTTTCTAATATTTATAACACCAGTATCAAAAATTAAATATTGGCCTTTAATGCCTAGTAATTTTCCCGAAACTGTGGGGGTTTTATCAAAATTAAAAGAGCTAATTTTTGTTAAATATTCAGTCACTGGGTAGCTAATATTCACAATATCATTCGATAATACTTGAATGGCATCTTCACCATAATTCAACTTAAAATCGGCTAATTTATCCGCTATTTTGGGTAGTAGTTGCTGGGCACTTGCCGCTAAATCAATATCATCATTACTGCCTTTAAGCATAGCGCGCCAATTGGTTTTGTCATTTACAAACTCCGCTAATGCTATTTCAACAACACCAGATTGTAAGCGAGTACTCACTTTAAATATTGGTAATGCTTGAGTTGCCCCTTGATCTATCCAACGTGTTGGTAATTGCGTATGACGAGTAATACCCACTTTTAACCCTGAAGTATTGGCTAAATAAACATAATGGTCGGTAAAGCAATGCTGCTCTCCCCATTGTGGTTCACGACAAGTGCCTTGCTCATAATGACAAGTTTCAGGCTTTAAAATACACATATCGCATTGCGCAAGTTTACGCATACAGACAAAACAAAAACCCTGCGAATAACTTTTTTTAGTGCGTTTACCACAGTGCTGACAATTAATAACACCATTAAAATGCAAACTGATGTTTTTACCCACCAGTTCATTCATCGGCAATAATTGCTCGCCAATAGGCAAGTGATACTCCACCACTCCTTGAGTATTTAATTGGCTGTGCATTTTTCGTAATGCACCAAATTCGGTAGCGACCATAGCATCCCACAGGTTATTGAGTAAATCGGCTATATTAGCGATATAAAATATGATACACAATAGCGTTTAAGGCTTAACCTTATTATTGCGGTTATTTAATGCTTGAATTCACTCATTAAGTTTATACAATAATAAAAATGCTCTTAATCTAAAGACTAAAATTTTGTCGAATACTAAAACTTGGTTTACTTATTTATTACGTTGTGCCGATAATAGTCTTTATGCTGGTGTCACGACCGACTTAAATAGACGAATTGACGAACATAACCATTCAAATAAATTAGGCGCAAAATATACACGTGTACGCCGCCCAGTTAAGCTCGCTTATGCAGAAAAAAACAGTGATAGACAAAGCGCCTGCCGCCGTGAATACGTGGTACGTAAATTAAGTAAAAGCAAAAAAGAACAACTCACGCAAGAATTTCAATTAAATAACGTTATCAAATAAAAATACACTTGTACGCTGTAAATAGTATTTTTACTGGTCTGCTTAGTCTAATACCTTTCGATATTTACTGAAACTACTGTTAGAATGCTGCGCTTTTTAGCATTTATCATTACAAAAATTTTACATTAAAAGACAAGTAGCTATCTCTATGTTTATTGAACAATATTACAACCAATTATCTGATGAAAAAATTAATTTCACTCGCCAGCAAGCCAGTGATTTTGCAAAAAAAGTCGCCGATGATTTTAATCCCCTACATAACATTGATGCTAAAAGGTTTTGTGTTCCCGGTGATTTATTGTTTGCCGTGATCCTTGCTAAAGCAGGCTTATATCAACAAATGAGCTTTAACTTTTCAGGCATGGTTACAGACTCGACAATATTAAAATTTCCTCAAAAAATCCATAACAATGCCAGTATTATTGACGAGAACAATAAAGAATATTTAAACATAGTAGCGTCAGGCGAGTGCACAACCAATCAAGCCTTAATTACCTCATTAATTAAGGCTTACGTGGAATTTTCAGGGCAAACTTTTCCACATATTTTAGTTAAATTAATGGCTGAACATAATGTAATGATCAACCCGACTCGTCCGATGATCATGTATCAAGATATATCGATAGATATGTTTACGCTAACCGCCAATAATATTAGTTTACGCCTTGCTAAAACGAGTTTAACTCTTGAAGGTAAACGGGGTGATGCTTGGTTAGAGTTTGACTTATTATCTGATAATAAAATAATAGGGCAAGGTAAAAAGCATATGCTACTAAGTGGCTTACGTCCTTATTGCCAAGAAACTATTCGCCAAGTCATAGAACAATATAATCACAGCAAAGTAGCCTTTACAGAGCAAGTTTAAGCATTATTATAAGCGCTACTTTTGATATTGACGAATAAATGCTTCTTGCTGCTTTGACTTATCTTCAACACAAAAAGCAAATATTTTTGTTGTTTTCGCACGCTGGCATTTTTTGGGTTGTTGATAATAATTCAACCAAGCTTGTTGCTTTTTACCTTTAAAGCGACTTTTTATCACAATGGCTTGTGACGTTGCAAAAGGTTTAATAACCTTACGACTATTACCGCTAACAGCATTCGAAGCCTTAATTGAAATACTTGATGTATGCTTTGCCTTTTGCTTTTTCTTCAACTTTTTTTTATGCTTTTTACTTTGTGAGTAAATAGACGTATTTTCACATTGCCACCATTTATCACGCACCTTATCTGCTCTCGTTTGTAAACTCATTCCTTTTTTAGCTGAATAACCTTGTCGTTGTTGGGCTTGAATATTATGCAATTTATCTAACAGTGGTTTACAACGTTTTTTCCCCGCGATGGCCGTGTTAGAAAAAAATATAGCAATACAAATAACAATATAGATAACAATGCTTAATTTTACTTTCATCCTTGATAAATCCTCTTAATTAAAAACTAATACTAATAATAGTCTACAATTAATATCACAACAACATACCCCATTTAAAACAAGGACGTTACTATGAAAAAGATTTCTATTATTCTATTTTTTATAGCCAGTTATATTCTAAGCACTGAACAATTAGTCGCGCAATCATTAATAAAAAAGGCTCACAAGCCTGCCATTCAAAAAGGTATTGTCTATCGCCCTGTTGATGATATTTCACAATACTGGGTAAGCGAAAAGTTAGATGGTGTCCGCGGTTATTGGAATGGACAACAATTATTAACTCGCCAAGGTTTACTGATAAATACACCCACTTGGTTTACAAAAAATTGGCCCAAACAAGCCATTGATGGTGAATTATGGATAGCCCGAGGTAAATTTGAACAAGTTTCGGGTATCGTCAGGCAACAAAATGCCCTTGATACTAACTGGCGAAAAGTACATTTTATGATGTTTGATTTACCTAATTCTAAAGACGACTTTTCAACACGTATTAAACAAATGCATACTTTAGTAGCACAAGTAAATTCACCTTATTTACGCATGATAAAACAAGAAAAGTTCACCTCGAGCAAAGCATTATTTGCTCATTTAGACGAGGTTATTCAACAAAATGGTGAAGGGCTAATGCTACATAACCAAAATGCTCATTATAAAGTAGGTCGAGTTAAGCACTTAATGAAACTGAAAAAATATCAAGATGCTGAAGCTATTGTGCTAGCGCATCTGCAAGGCAAAGGGAAATTTCGTCATATGCTTGGTGCACTCAGAGTAAAAACCAGCGATGGCACTATTTTTAAAATTGGCAGTGGATTTACTAATGAACAACGCAAAAATCCCCCCGCGATAGGCAGCCAAATAACGTATAAATATTTTGGCAAAACCAAAAATGGTGTACCACGTTTTGCTAGCTTTATGCGTATTAGAGATGATTTATAAGTTAATACTATAATTACGGCAAATACTTAAACAACAACACTTTTAAGCCTTTACCTTGATGAGCTTCTTTATAAACTGCTGGTGGCGCTATATCGCCTTGATAGATGCACTCAGGACAATGTTCGGCAACATTGTTGAGCAAAAATTCACGATCTAAATCAGGTGAATTTAAACACAGCATAATAACAGCATTATCATTCGCCCATTGCGGAATGCGGCGAATTAATTTGCTATAGTCGCGTTGAATATTAACAGAGCCTTTTTGAAAAGAAGGAGGATCGCAAATAATAACATCATACAAGCCATGTTTTTTAATACGACCATTGGATTTAAAAATATCGACCCCTTCAAAAACTACTTTTTTAAGATCGTGATTATTTAATCTATGATTAACTCGCCCTTTAGCAAGAGAGGCTTTACTCATATCAAAATTAACCGTTTTATTGGCACCACCCGCAACAGCCGCAACTGAAAAGCCACAAGTATAAGCAAATAAATTCAATACTGTTTTATTTTGGCTATGTTCAAGTACCCATTGGCGGCCATTACGCATATCTAAAAATAAGCCCGTATTTTGCGCTTTACCAAATTCGAGCTGATATTTTAACCCTAATTCAGTGACTATAGTTTGCTCAATATTATCACCAAATAATATTTCAGTTGGTGCTTTAGCACGACAACGATACTGTACTTGTACTGATTTGCAATCACCAATATTATCGTACAGCCACTGCGCTTGAGTTTGTAACCAAAGCTGTTCAACCTCTTGATATAACGTAATTAATACTACTGGCGCTAACCAATCAACATTAACGTGAGCTAAATTATCATAGGCATGGCCACGCCCATGAAATAAACGCTGACACTGTAATAAATCACTTAAAATAATATGTTCAATCATTAAACTTGTTTAACCAATAAAATAAAAATAAAAAAGAGGCCTTAAAGACCTCTTTATAAAGTACTAATTATAACGTTATTTCAAAAACTTTAGCCAAAGATATTAATACCAAAATAAATACGCGCCACTGTAGTCACAAATATAACCAACACCACGGCAGGAATAATAGTACCTAATGAAAAGTCGACATATTTAGCTAAAATTGACTTGCCAAAACTAGGATTGCCTTCGCTAAGCTCTTTATTTAAGTTTTCTTTTTTCCAACGATAACTTACAAATAAGCAAATTAATAAACCATTTAACGGTAAAATAGTGTCATAAAACATATCGATAATAATATCGAATAATGATTTGCTGGCACCACCATAGCTAGTTAAAGACGTTAAAAAATCAACCATACCAAAAGACAATGCTGATAACGCAGCTAATATCCCCCCCCAAATAAAAACGCTATTTAAGGCTTTTTTACGGGTCTTTGCTTTTTCATCCATTAAATACGCAACAGGCACCTCAATAATTGACACCAATGACGTTAACGCGGCAAAAAATACTAATAAAAAGAAGATTGCCGCAATAGCGCTGGCAGCAAAATAGCCAACGGATAATTGCAATGCTAAGAATATTTTCGGTAAAAAGATAAATATCATTGATACCGAACTATCACTTAAATCATTAGGATTTATTTCAGGGTTAAAAGAGAAAATAGCAGGTAATACTAATAAACCAGCAATAAAAGCAACGGCAGTATCGGTTATCGCCACCAAAATAGCTGAGCTTTCAATATTGGTGTCTTTAGAAATATAAGAGCCATAAGTCACTAATATCCCCATGC
Source organism: Alteromonadaceae bacterium (assembly GCA_015491935.1). Taxonomy (GTDB): domain Bacteria; phylum Pseudomonadota; class Gammaproteobacteria; order Enterobacterales; family Alteromonadaceae. The sequence goes on along the minus strand of WGGB01000052.1, from coordinate 31,001 downwards.
CTAATGATAAAGAGAAAAAAGCTTGGGCAAGTGCGCCACTAATAACTTTAGGTGTTATTTTTTCAACTTCAGGAACAAGAAAAAACTTAACGCCTGCCATCGCATTATCTAACGTGAGTACAAAAATAACCAACAAGATCAACATGACAAATAAAGCCGGCATCATTATTTTAGCGCCTTTTTCAATACCATCTTTTACGCCAGCAACCAAAATAAAATACACAACCGCACCAACAGCGATCATAGCGAGAAATAAATAAGGGCTATTAATAATTTCGCCAAAAGCTTTAGGGTCGGCTAAATAAGACAATTCACCCGTTAATGCAGCACCAAAGTAAATTAATATCCATACGGTTAATACGGTATAAAAAACGGCAATCATAAAGGGAGTTATCACGCTTAATAAGCCAGCAAAACGCCATTTGCTATCATTATGACTTAAAGCACCATAGGCACCAACAGGGTTTTTAGCGGCTTTACGACCCACCGCCATTTCAGCCATCATTACAGGCAAGCAAATTAACACCACAAAGATGGCATACATCAACAAAAAGGCACCACCGCCATTTTTTGCTGCATTCACAGGAAAACCAACAATATTGCCAATACCAACCGCAGACCCAGCTGCGGCTAAAATAAAACCTAACTTAGAACCAAAATGCTCTCTTGGGGCGCTCATATTTATCCTTCTATTACTTTATTATAATTTTAATGCGCTTGATGCTAGCAAGGATTGCTACTAATGTCTGCAACTTATCAAGCATTATTTTAACTAAACTACGACAGTAGCTGTACACGTTTCTATACCACGATAACCAAGTTAATTAAATTAGGATAAGGATAAAAGTTAAAACATACCGGCATTTATGATGGTAAGGATATTATGCGTTTCATCTTGTGCAAACTTTTGTGCCTGTTGAAGATCTTGCTCAGTGATAACAAGCCTTTTAAAAAAAGCTTCATCAATTAAAGCGTCATAACTAAAACGCTCAGGAAAGCGATCAATTAATGCTAAGCGAGATGCTAAATATAAGATGTGAACATCTTTATTAATTTGAATCGATTTAGCTTCATTAAAATGACGAATAGGTAGAATAACCCGTTCTGGAAGTTGCCAAATTTTTAATAATTCGGCAGAAATGTCGGTATAGGTAAAACCGAGTAAGTGTTTTTGTACTTGCCAAGGTAAATATTCACCATGATATTTATCAACTTTTTTTGCTATTTCAGGATTTATTTTTGCCACTAACAACTCACCAAAATTTTCTAGCAAACCGGCAACAAATAATCGTTCTATATCAGGAATATTCGCTTTAATGGCTAAATTTTTCGCCGCTAACGCACTGTAAACACTTAAATACCAAAAGCGTTTTAAGTCGACAATATCATTAGAAAAATGCTTAAATGCAGTTGCCGCGACATCAATTAACATCATATTGTATATAGCCGCCGTACCAATAATAGTAATGGCACGAGAAATGGTACTTATTTCGCCAGTAAAGTTATAAATAGCACTATTCGCTATTTGTAATAATCGTGAGGTCATTGATGGATCAAGACTAATAACGTTAGCAAAATCTTCTACTGTAGACGATTCGTTTGCCATTAATTCTTTCACTTTAAAACAAGCATCAGGCAAGGCAAAAGAACCATTAGCTTGCACGGCATAATCATAAGCATTCATAAATAAATTGTTCCCTTTTATTTTTAACCGCTCAGAAAATTTAGTAGATAGGCACACCAGAATCTTGTTTTATCTGCTCTGTTACCATGTAGGTATGCGTTTGAGCTACAGCGGGTAATGAAACCACTTTTTCTAATACGTCACGATAACAAGAAATATCTCTAAAGCGAATTTTTAGCAAATAATCATAACCGCCCGCAACTAAATGACATTCTGAAACTTCTTTGATCTTTACTATACCTTGTTTAAAATTTTCAAAAACATCGGCAGTGGTACGATCGAGTGTAACTTGAATAAAAGCTGACATAGCATAATTAAGCATACTCGCATTTAAAAAAGCGCCATAACCTTTAATATACCCATCTTCTTCTAATCGCTTTACACGTTCTAAACAGGGACTTGCACTTAAATTAACCTGCTGTGCTAACTCAACATTAGATATACGAGCATTTTGTTGTAAGGTATTTAAAATAGCTAAATCTATACGATCTAATACTTTAGGTTTTATTTTACTCAAGGCGATAAAATTCTCTGGCTATTATTAAAAAACATACGTTAAAACACCTATATTTATTAATTGTTGTTTAAAAATAATGTCGCTTTTTCAGCATCCATAGGTTTAGCAAAGAAATAACCTTGAGCATAATCACACCCCATTTTAAGGAGTAATTGTGCGTCAGTAGTATTCTCAATGCCCTCACCTATGGTGGACATATTCAAGTTTTTGGCTAAATCAATAATCGTTTTAATAATCGCTTTATGGCTTAACGATTCATCTGCATTCGCAATAAAAGAACGGTCTATTTTTAAAACATCAATAGGAAAACGGTGTAAATAACTCAGGCTTGAATAACCCGTACCAAAATCATCTAAGAGTATTTTTATACCTAGCTCTTTTAAACCTTGCATATTCGTTAATACAATTTCGGTATGCTCAAGCAAGGCGCGCTCAGTTAATTCAATACGAATTTGCTCAGTGTTAATACCTACACGCTTAATTATTTTATGAATATCTTCGGGTAAAGAAGCGCTAAAGAAATGGTTACAAAATAAATTACAGCTTATATATAAGTCATCTCTATTGAGCTTTTCTTGCCAAATTTTTAACTGCTGACACGACTGTTCGAGTATCTGAAAATCTATCGCCATTACCTGCTTAGTTTCTTCGGCAAGGGAAATAAAATCATTGGGGTAAACCATGCCGCGTTTATGACTTTGCCAACGAGCTAACGCCTCAAAACCGATAATTTTCTCTGAAGATAAATCTAAAATAGGCTGAAAAAAGGGTATAAATTCGTTTAATTCAAGTCCCTCTCTTATATCAGATTCAAGCGATATAGAGTTTTGAACTTTTTCATGCATACTCGCATCAAATATTTCGTAATGACCTTTACCATTGTATTTAGCATGATACATGGCGGTATCAGCATCGCGTAGCATGGTATTAGCACTGCTATAGCGTTCATCGCTAAAGAGCACACCAATACTGGTGCCAATAAAAACCTCTTGGCTTTCTATATCAAAAGGCGTGTTTAATAATTTAATGATCCGCTCGGCTATCACTAAAACTTCATCGTCTTTTTCTAAATCTTCAATTAAAATTACAAATTCATCACCACCTAAACGAGCCACGGTATCCATATCTCTAACCGCTGTGCATAATTCTTTGGCTACGCATTGTAATAATAAATCACCAGCATGGTGCCCTAAACTATCATTTACCATTTTAAAACGATCTAAATCTAAAAATAAAACAGCAAATTTATACTTTTTGTGACGTTTTTTATAGGCAATAGCATGACTGAGCAAATCAAGAAATACCGCTCTATTAGGTAATCCAGTTAAACCATCATGAGATGCTGTGTACTTTAATTTTTCTTCGGCTTGTTTACGCTGCTTTATTTCATCAACTAATGCTGAGGTTCTTAATTTGACTTGTTGTTCTAATAATTCATGCGCGCGACGTTCATAATCTAAGGTTTCTCTACGTTTAATTGCTGTTGAGACGTGTTGAGCCACAAATTTAAGTAATTCAGCATCTTGTTCTGTATAAACGTGTGTTTTTTGATAACTTTGTACCACCATAGCACCAATAGTGACATCATCACTTTTTAAAGGCACACCAAGCCAAGATTCCACTTCATGATCAGGATGTGTAATATCGCCGCGCTGGTACAACAATTGTAAATCGTCATGATCTAACAAGACCGTATCACCTTTTTTAAGCACTAATTCAGTGTAACCTTTAGTAAATTTTTTGGGTGAATAATCATGACTTTCATCTAGGCTAATGCTTTGATCTGAAAAATACACAAAGGTGATCATCTGACTATCAAGATCATACTTGGCAATAAAAAAGTTTTCAGCATTGAGTAATTGACCAACAATATTATGTACTTGTTGATAAAAGGTATTAATATCTATAGAGGTGTTCGTGGTAAGTTCGGATATTCGAAATAATGATTCTTGTAATAACTCTGACTTTTCTCGTTCTCGAATTTGTTGCATTAATTCTCGTGTACGTGCATTTACTGCCGATTGCAATCGTTCATGATCTTGTAAGCGAGTCATCGCACTAACCACGTGTTGCGCAGCAAAACTGAGTAAATCTAAATCTTGTTGCTGGTAGCGTGTTTTTTCATTATAGCTTTGCACTGCCATGACACCAATAACAAAACCGTCATTTATTAAAGGCACTCCCAACCAGTCGGTTCCTTTAGCTCCAATAGCTTTAATAACACCGTCAGCTTCCATTTGCTCTATTACTTGTTCGTTAGCTAACAAAGGTTTTGCCGTTTCAATAATATAGCTAGTTAATGAACCTTTAAAATTAGCATAAGGAAACGCACCACTGGCCCAATCATCATGTTCATCAACTTGATAGACAAACTCAAGCGTTTCAAATGTTTGGTCATACATGACGATATAAAAGTTTTTTGCCGTCATTAATGAAGAAATAACCAAATGAACTTGTTGATAAAAATCAGGCAAGTTATCACAGTCATGAGCTAACTGATTTAATTTAAAAAGCGCAGTGTGACGAGCCTGCAAGTTTTGATACTCAAATTTCATTTGAGTTATTTTTTGCAATAAAGCTTGTTTTGAAAGGTGACTTATTTCACTATCGCCACCTTGTAAAATAGTTTTGTTTTTCTTCATACCCACGATATAAATGAATAAATTGAATGTATTATCATAATAATGGCTTGTTTAGCTTTACAATTCCAGTATTAAAATAGCAGCGCGTTAATTAGCAAGCATGACTAAACAAAAAAATAATAGTATTACTTTTTATTTACTCACTGTAATTTACACATTGCTATATTACTTTTTACTCTCGCAAATTTTAGGTTGTTTATCATCACGATAAAAACGTACATCAACACAATCTTTTTGATAGCGACGCTCTAACTCAGTACGAATAAGTGGTTTACCTTTAGCTTCATCAATTTGACGTTGTAATGCTTGACATTGTCGAGCTTCTTCGGTTGCTAAGGTGATATCTTCACAAGCATTTTTAGAAGCAGCACAACCGGCTAAAAGGGTTGTGAAAGTAGAAAGCATAATAATAGAAAGATAATTCATTACATTCCTTAGTATTTAAGTTTAATCATAATTAAAGAGAGTATAGCCATCAATTATCCATCCCCATAGCTTTATTACTTGCTGAGAATTAAAATATAGGTAAAATCCCCGTTTATTTTACTTGCGCCATTTAATATTGAGAATTTTATGCCTATAGATGTTATTGATTATACTTTAGCTGATGCTCCTAAACGTTTTGTTGAGAGCTTACACAACACAGGATTTGGTGTTTTAATTAACCACCCAATAAAGCAAGAATTAGTTGAATCTATTTATAAACAATGGTTTGAATTTTTTAATTCTGAAGAAAAGCATCAATTTGCTTTTGATCTTATTAAGCAAGACGGTTATTTTTCTACTGAAATATCCGAAACGGCTAAAGGGCACAAAGAAAAAGATATTAAAGAATATTTTCATGTTTATCCATGGGGACGAATTCCAGAAAAACTTAAAGCAGACATTTTAAATTATTATCAATTAACATCTGAATTAGCAGGTCAATTACTTGACTGGGTTGAACAATACAGCCCAAGCGAGGTTGCTCAGAATTATTCAGAATCTTTGTCACAAATGATCAAAGATACACCAAATACTTTATTGCGTGTACTACATTACCCACCACTTACCGGAGATGAAAAACCGGGTGCAATTCGCGCGGCAGCACACGAAGATATTAATTTGTTAACCATTTTACCTGCCGCCAATGAAGCGGGATTACAAGTACAAGCTAAAAATGGTGACTGGCTTGATATACCCGCAGATTTTGGCAATTTAATTATTAACATTGGTGATATGTTACAAGAAGCTTCACAAGGCTACTTTCCCTCAACCAGTCACCGAGTGATTAATCCTGATGGTGAAAATAGTGGAAAATCACGTATTTCATTACCTTTGTTTTTACATCCTCGCAGTGAAGTAAAATTGTCTGAACGTCATACCCAAGCAAGTTATTTATTAGAACGATTACGCGAATTAGGCGTGAAATCTTAAAAAAATCAGCCCTAAATAGCCAAACTAAAATAAGAATATAAAGTGAATTTGATCATTTCTTTATATTCTTTCTTTTTTAGACCATACTAACTTTATTAATTTAACAATCATGGGCTTTGAGCTTTTATTCTATGGTAATAAACCGCAATGTTTTTTCAATAAAACACAGGCTAAATAAATTATTTTTACTATTTAGCTCTGTTGCTTTTATATTAGGTTGTGCTGCTGTTATATTGTTATTTGCAAATTATAGCAAAGAGCAAATTACCAATAATGCCCATCAGTGGGCAAAAGTTCTTAGTCATCAAAGTGTTAAAGATTTACTAGAAAATGATAAGCAACACCTAAATGATAATTTACAAGTACTAACGGCAGTAAACAACTTAAATTATATTTATATTTATCGTCTTGAATCCAACAAGCAAGCATCTGCAAACTCACCACTAAAAATTTTTAGTTCGTACAAAAAAGGCTCTAACGCTTTTACTCCGCCTAACAATTTAGCACAGCTTAACGCCTTAAAAAGTGTTAAATATTCTGATAATTATATCGAATTAGTTTACCCAATAAAAAACGATCAGAATATTATTGGCTACGTATATTTACAATTTGACTGTCACAAAAGTAATCAAAATGTATTTAATGTATCAATAATTATCCTCATGATTGCATTAGCCGTATTATTAATAGCCTACGCTATTGTTAATAGTTTATTGCAAACCGTTGTTGAGGCTATAGCCTTATTAGGCAGTAATGTTTTGCAAATATCTAAACGTAAAGACTTTTCGATGCGCTGTGAAAAAATGCCTTACAGAGAAATTGACGTGTTAGCGCAACATATTAATTTAATGCTACAACGTGCAGAAAAATATATTGCGAAACGCGAAGAAGATGAACAGCAATTTATTCAACTGAACAAATCACTTGAAGATAAGGTTAACCAACGTACCGAGGCTTTAAAAGAATCAAATCAAGAATTACTGTCAACACTTGAAACCTTACACCAATATCAAGGGCAATTGGTTGAAAGTGAAAAAATGGCATCCTTAGGCGATATGGTTGCAGGCGTTGCTCATGAAGTAAATACACCTATTGGCTTAGGCGTAACATCTTCTAGCTTACTTTATGATCGTTTAATAGAAATAAAACAAGCTTTTGAAAATAAAACCTTAAAATCCAGTCAATTGAAAAAGTTTCTTGCTGATGGTGAAGAAAACTTAAATATAATAATGCGTAATTTATCGCGAGCCGCTGATTTAATTACTAGCTTTAAACAAGTCGCGGTAGATCAATCAAGCTCAGAAGAGCGTCGCTTCAACTTGAAGGGATTAATTAATGAGGTTGTATTAACATTGCAACCACAATTAAAAAACACCCGTTATAATATCGAAATTGATTGTCCTGAAAATTTAATTATAACCAGTAAACCAGGGCCTATTAATCAAATATTAGTTAATTTAATCATGAACTCTATTATTCATGGTTTTGAAAACCAAGGTTTTGGCAATATAAAAATAGCTATTATGGACTTGAGTAGCCAATTACATATTCACTATCAAGATAATGGTAGAGGAATTAATGACGAGATTAAAAATAAAATTTTCGATCCCTTTATCACCACAAAACGAGGTTCAGGTGGTAGTGGTTTAGGTATGCACTTGGTTTATAATTTAATCACACAAGCCTTAAATGGTACTATTTCATTTGAAAGTGAAATAGATAAAGGGGTTATTTTTGATATTAACTTCCCCATAGAAAATGAAAACAGTTGAGATATGGCTTTAATAACATAAATAAAAAAATAGCATCTATTAAAAAAATAAACCCTCGAAAAAATTTACCTTTCATAACGCTAAAAATCAACCTATATTAATTTATTCGTGCAAAAAACAACAATTTAAATAGCACTATTATTTTTTGCCTTTATAATAGAACAAAACCTTAACTTAAATTATTGCTAGTCGTAGGAAAAAACATGCAAAAACCTCATATCCTTTTAGTTGAAGATGAAGATGTCACCCGACTTAGTCTTCGTAGCTTATTTGAAGCAGAAGGTTATCAAGTATCAGAAGCTACTGATGGTGAAACCATGGATGAACAACTACAGCAAAATAGTATAAATTTAGTGATAATGGATATCAATTTACCCGGTAAAAATGGTTTGATCTTAGCTAAAGAACTGAAAAAGAATCAAAATTTAGGCTTGATTTTTCTTACCGGTAGAGACAGCGATATAGACAAGGTTTTAGGATTAGAAATTGGCGCAGATGATTACTTAACTAAACCTTTCAACCCGCAAGAGCTCACCATTAGAGCCAGAAACATCCTTACTCGTATTAGCCAAACGGTCACTGAAGTTGATGAGTCTATTATTAAATTTAATCAATGGACTTTAGATTGTCATGCTCGCAAGTTAACTTCACCTACCGGTGAAGTCGTTGCAATACCACGTGGTGAATACAGAGCGTTGCGTTTATTGATAAAAAATTCAGGGCAAATTGTTACTCGTCAGCAATTGATCAAAGAAATGACAGGACGAGATTTGCGCACCAATGACCGCACTGTTGATGTTACTATTCGACGCTTACGTAAACATTTTGAAGTAGTAGAAAATGGTGCCGAACTAATCAATACCATTCATGGTGAAGGTTATCGTTTTGTTGGTTCGGTACAATAATTACCATTAAATAAATACGATAATATTAACTATTATACGCAAGCCATTGCTCAAATATAGCAATGGCTTTTTTATTTAATTGCTGTAATTTTTGTAACTGTTGATTTTTTTCTTCCTGAGCTGCCGTTGATTTTTCCATATTAACTAAACTTTTATAAACTTCTAATAAACCAACACTACCTGATGCGCCTTTCATCTTATGGCAATGCTCTTGCCATTGTTGCTGATCATTATTATGTAATGCTTGCCCTATATCCGCTAAATAAATAGCCGCCTGTTGTTTATATAATACCAACATTTTCAGTAGCACTTCTTTACCTAAATTATTAAGGTAATTTTCAAGCAAATCTAAATCTAATTGAGTATCATTCATTATAAACACCTAAACCGACTCTTATAAAGTTAGTAATTATAAAGTTAGTAATTTCTTAAAGCATAACATAAGTTTAACTAAGGCTATTAAGTTATTTATTCACTAGAACAAGTTTAATACAACAAGTGTTAGTAAAATTTATACAGAAATCTTTACAAATATTATAAACAATTAAAAATAAAATTGCCGATCACGCATTAAATTAAGGTAGAATGTGCGCCCTTGAATTCAAAGATCTTAGATCCTTTATAAGTTTTGTTTAAAAAAGCGGAGTAATAATGTCGTCATCAATGCCTGATATTGCCAATCATACTACAGCCCAAACTGAGGGCACACTAGACTGGGTAGGTATGAGCAACATTGAAATGCCTCTAATGGTTGCCACTCAAGGCGAAGTAGAGCGTATGGTTTCCGCCCATATAGATGCTTTTGTAAATTTGAAAGACCCACAAGCAAAAGGCATTCATATGTCTCGTTTGTATTTATTAATTGATGAATTATCAAGTAATAGCGTCTTAAATTACGATAATTTAGTGGTCTTACTTGATAGTTTTATTAGTAGCCATCATGACTTAAGCGATAATGCAAAAGTACAATTTAAATTTGATTACCACTTACGTCGCAAGTCTTTAATCACGGGAAAATTAGGCTGGAAAGCTTATCCTATAAAAATTGTAGGACGAGTGAATAAAGGGGAATTAGAAGTTGAATTAAATCTTGATGTCACTTATTCATCTACTTGTCCTTGCTCTGCTGCTTTAGCACGACAATTGGTGCAAAAAGCCTTTAACGAAACCTTTAATGCAAACGATACACTTGATCATCAAAGTATTCATGATTGGTTAGGCACCACAGAAGGCATTGTCGCAACACCTCATAGCCAACGTTCTATCGCTGAGATAAAAGTTAAGTTAAATAAAAGTATTAATAACTTTCCTATAACCCACTTAGTTGATCTTATTGAAGGTGCTTTAAAAACCCCCGTACAAGCGGCGGTAAAACGTGCAGACGAACAAGAATTTGCTCGCTTAAATGGTCAAAACTTAATGTTTTGTGAAGATGCTGCCCGTCGTCTACAACACGCCATGAATACTACTAATGAGCAATATGATGATTTTTGGTTGAAAATAAATCATTTAGAATCACTGCACGCTCACGATGCTGTCAGTATTACCACCAAGGGCGTTTTGGGTGGATATCAGCCCTAATAAAAAGTAGAAATATACGGTTATATTTTCTCAAAGCTAAGCACTTATATACTTAGCTTTTTTGTATGCATAATTAATACTAATCCGCATAAATATTTGCTCACCCTTGCTGGTTAAAACTAACAATAGCTGCGTTGCTTTCAATCGCAATAGCCAGCTATTACTCAATAAAGCGCCTTGCTCTTGCTAATTTTTTCTGCACAATCATTGATCACTTGCTTATACGCAATGGTATAACTATAGCAATATAAAAAACATCAATAATGAATATTAATTCAAAACACCCCTTTTTGTAATTTAATTACGTGATAATCTTTACCCTCAATACAGCAATCATAAATCAAACAAAAAAACAGACGCAACATCAATCAAACTGCAATAATTGTAATTTAATTACGAGCAATCACTCTATTTTATTTGACCTTTACCAAGTTAAGCAGTAATGTTTATGGTTCACTTTTGACGAGTTTTGGATATTTATGCGTATTAAATTGCATAATAACTCATCCAATACCTCTTTAGTCAAAATGACTATGCCGCCAGCTTCAGGATCAAGCTAAACTGTTTAAAGGCAATATTTAAATTTTATTTAGGAGAGCACTATGCAGCTTTATGATCATAACCAACAAAAAGATAATTGTGGCTTTGGTTTAATTGCCCACCAACATGGCGAAGCAAGTCATAAGCTGATCAAAACTGCAATTTCAGCCCTCGATCGTATGCAACATCGTGGTGGTATTGCTGCCGATGGTAAAACGGGTGATGGTTGTGGTTTATTATTACAAAAGCCTGATAGTTTTTTCCGTAGTATTGCCGAAGAGAATCATTGGTCATTAGGAAAAAAATATGCCGTGGGGATGATTTTTCTTAATACCGACCCAGTACAGGCAAGTTTAACAAAAAAAATTCTTGAACAAGAATTAAGTAATGAAACCTTAACCGTCGTTGGTTGGCGTGAAGTCCCTATTAACACCGAAATATTAGGTGAAATTGCGCAAAGTAATTTACCCAAAATAGAACAAGTGTTTGTTGATGCGCCTCCAGGTTGGCGTAATCGTGATTTAGAACGTCGTCTATACATGGCGCGTCGCCGTGCTGAAAAACGTATTTTAGCCGAAACACAAGATGATAAATTTTATATTGCCAGTTTATCTTGTCTTGTTACCATTTATAAAGGCTTAATGATGCCAATAGACCTGCCTAATTTTTATTTAGATTTGGCAGATATTCGTATGCAAAGCTCTATCTGTGTATTTCACCAACGCTTTTCCACCAATACTTCACCACAATGGCATTTAGCCCAGCCGTTTAGGTACCTAGCTCATAATGGTGAAATCAATACCATTCGCGGTAACCGTCAATGGTCACGTGCGAGAACCTATAAGTTTAGATCGCCACTATTACCCGATTTACAAGATGCCGCTCCCTTTGTTAATGAGAGTGGTTCAGATTCTTCATCTTTAGATAATATGCTCGAACTATTTTTAGCGGGCGGCATGGACTTATATCGTGCAATGCGTTTATTAATGCCACCTGCTTGGCAAAATAGCACACGTATGGACGACGATATTAAAGCCTTTTATGAATTTAACTCAATTCACATGGAACCTTGGGATGGTCCAGCAGGTGTAGTCATGACCAATGGTCGTCATGTGGCTTGTAACCTCGATCGCAATGGTTTGCGCCCTGCTCGGTATGTGATCACTCGCAATGGTTTTATCACCCTCGCCTCCGAAGTTGGGATTTGGGATTACGGTGAAGATGAAGTAGTTGAAAAAGGTCGCGTTGGCCCTGGTGAAATGCTCGCCATAGACACTTACACAGGGAAGATATTTAATTCGGCTGATATTGATAAAGATTTAAAAACCCGCCACCCTTATCGTGAATGGCTCACTAAAAACATCCGTAAATTAATACCTTTTGCTGACTGTGAAGCGAACAAAATAGGCGAACGTGTTTTTTCTGATCAGCAAATGGCACAATACCATAAGCTCTTTAATTACTCCTATGAAGAAATTAACCAAATCATTAAAATCCTTGCCGAAAATGGGCAAGAAGCGACAGGTTCTATGGGGGATGACACGCCAATGGCGGTACTTTCCAGTCAACCACGCATCTTGTTTGATTATTTTCGCCAGCAATTTGCGCAAGTTACCAATCCGCCAATAGATCCACTGCGCGAGCGTTATGTGATGTCACTCGCCACTAGTATAGGTCGTGAACAAAACGTATTTAATGAAACCACAGGCCATGCCGATCGTATCACCTTTACTACGCCAATTTTAATGTACACAGACTTAAAACAATTACGCGAACTCGATCCTCAGCACTATCGCAGTGATACGTTATCGCTTAATTATGAGCCTAAAGAAGGTTTAAAAGCGGCTGTTTTACGCTTATGTGACGAAGCCGAAGCATTAGTACGCAATAAGCACACGGTTATTTTAGTGTTGTCTGATCGCCAAATTCGTCAAGATTTACTGCCTATTCCTGCCGCAATGGCAGTAGGCGCAGTACAAAAACGTTTGGTTGATCAACAGCTTCGTTGTGACTCTAATATTATTGTTGAAACCGCTGCCGCACGCGATTCACATCAATATGCGGTGTTATTAGGATTAGGAGCCACTGCTATTTATCCTTACATGGCTTATGAAACTATTGAGCAACTCGTTGAGCAAGGGCAAATATCTTTAACACCGCGCCAAGCGGTAGAAAACTATCGTAATGGTATTAACAAAGGCTTATTAAAAATACTTTCAAAAATGGGTATTTCTACCATTGCCAGTTATCGCTGCGCAGGGCTATTTGAGATCATCGGTTTAGGTGAAGAGATCATGGAAACTTGTTTTCCTGATTTACCCAGTCGTATTAAAGGCGCTGATTTTAGTGATATTGAACAAGACAATATCAACCTTGCTCGTCGTGCATTTTTAAGCCATCAAAAAATAAATCATGGTGGTTTACTTAAATATGTTCATGGCGGTGAATATCATGCCTTTAATCCCAACGTCGTCAACTATTTACAGCGTGCGGTACAAACAGGAAATTATGCTGACTATAAACAATTTGCCAAAGAAGTGAACGAACGCCCTATCGCCACTTTACGCGATATGTTGAGCTTTAAAGAAGAGGTAAAAGCTATTGCACTTGAGCAAGTAGAAGCCGATAGCGAACTATTTAAACGCTTTGACTCTGCTGCAATGTCAATTGGCGCGCTTAGCCCAGAAGCTCACGAAGCTCTGGCTATTGCGATGAACCGCTTAGGCGGCTATTCAAATTCAGGTGAAGGTGGTGAAGACGAGCGCCGTTTTGGTACCGTTAAAAATTCACGTATTAAGCAAATTGCCTCAGGTCGTTTTGGCGTAACGCCACACTATTTAGTCAATGCTGACGTGCTACAAATTAAAGTAGCGCAAGGAGCAAAACCCGGAGAAGGCGGGCAATTACCGGGTGATAAAGTTTCCCCCCTTATCGCTAAATTACGCTTTTCGGTACCTGGTGTTACGCTTATTTCACCGCCGCCACATCACGACATTTATTCGATTGAAGATTTAGCACAGCTCATTTTCGATTTAAAACAAGTCAATCCCAAAGCCGTCATTTCAGTTAAATTAGTCTCAGGGCCAGGTGTAGGCACTATCGCCTCGGGCGTGGCTAAAGCCTATGCCGATTTTATTACCATTTCGGGTTACGATGGCGGCACGGCAGCCAGTCCATTAACTTCGGTAAAACACGCGGGGTGTCCGTGGGAATTAGGCCTAGCCGAGGCCCATCAATCATTGGTCACTAATGGCTTACGCCATAAAGTACGTTTACAGGTTGATGGCGGTTTAAAAACAGGTGTTGATATTGTTAAAGCAGCTATTTTAGGGGCTGAAAGCTTCGGTTTTGGTACTGCTCCTATGGTGGCTTTAGGTTGTAAATTTTTACGTATTTGTCATTTAAATAACTGTGCGACGGGTGTCGCAACACAAGATGACGTATTGCGTGAAAAATTCTTTAAAGGCTTACCTGATCAAGTAATGAATTACTTTAAATTTATTGCCAATGATGTCCGTGAGATCATGGCGAAACTTGGCGTGGCTAGCTTAACTGAGTTAATTGGTCGTACTGATTTATTAGTGCCATTAAAAGGCATCAGTGCCAAGCAACAAAAATTAGACTTATCACCAATTATTGCTCCTGTGGTTGCTGGCGATAATACTGCACTATATAAAACCGAAAACAACGTGCCGTTTGATGAAGGTAAGCTCAATCAAGAAATTGTTGCCGCAACGCGTGATGCGGTAGCACACAGCACTGGCGGTGAGTATCGTTTTAGTATTCAAAATACAAATCGTTCAATCGGCGCCTCGCTTTCAGGTGAAATTGCGCTGCATCATGGCAACAATGGTATGGCAGGCGATCCTATTACCCTGCATTTATCAGGCACTGCTGGACAAAGTTTTGGGGTTTGGAATGCGGGTGGTTTAAATATGATCCTAACGGGCGATGCCAACGATTACGTAGGTAAAGGCATGGCAGGCGGTAAAATTACCATTAAGCCGCCGAAAGGTGTTGAGTATGTTTGTCATAAAACCATGATCATGGGTAACACTTGTTTATATGGCGCTACAGGCGGAAAACTCTATGCTTGTGGTCGTGCGGGTGAGCGTTTTGCCGTGCGTAACTCTGGTTGTAATGCAGTTATTGAAGGCACTGGCGATCACGCTTGTGAATACATGACAGGTGGTATTGTCACTATTTTAGGTGAAATTGGTGTTAACTTTGGTGCAGGTATGACAGGTGGTTTTGCTTACGTACTTGATGAAGCAGGCGATTTAGACACACGCTTAAATACCGAGTCGATCGAAATGCTCGATATTGAAAATTTAACGATTCATCAAGAGCATTTGCGCGGCATTATTAGTAAGCATTTAGCAGAAACCGACAGCCCACGCGCGAGCGAAATTTTAGCTAATTTTGACGATTTTGCGCCGCTATTTAAGTTAATAAAACCAACTGCTACCGATGTTAAAACCTTATTGGGTCATCATAGCCGTTCGTCAGCCGAACTGCGTGTGCAAGCGCAATAGTCAATACAAGTAGATAGCTTAAAGAGATAGCGAGAGAAATAATGAGTAAAAATGTATATCAATTTATCGACGTTGAACGTATTGATCCCCCGAAAAAAGCGGTAGCGCAACGTAAAATTAATTTTGTTGAAATTTACCAACCCTTAAGTAAAGTACAAAGTGCAGGCCAAGCAGATCGCTGTTTAGATTGCGGTAATCCTTATTGTGAATGGAAATGCCCTGTACATAATTATATTCCGCAATGGTTAGAATTAGTGTCACATGGCAAAATTATTGAAGCAGCCGAGTTATGTCATCAAACCAACAGCTTACCTGAAATGTGTGGCCGTGTTTGCCCACAAGACAGGTTATGTGAGTCTGCCTGTACCTTAAACGCCGATTTTGGCGCAGTAACCATTGGCAATATTGAAAAATACATTACCGACACAGCTTTTGCCCAAGGCTGGACACCTGATTTATCGCACGTGGTTAAAACAGGTAAAAAAGTGGCGGTAATCGGTGCTGGTCCTGCGGGTTTAGCCTGTGCTGATGTATTAACGCGCCACGGAGTTAACGCCGTAGTATTTGATAAAAATGCTGAAATTGGTGGCCTACTCACCTTCGGTATTCCGTCTTTTAAATTAGAAAAAGATGTCATTGTTCGTCGTCGTAAAATATTTGAAGGTATGGGCATAGAATTTCGCTTAAATACAGAAGTAGGTAGTGATATTAGTTTTGCTGAACTTAGAGAGCAATACGACGCAATATTTTTGGCACTAGGTACCTACACCGACATGAGCGGTGGTTTTGAACATGAAAGCGCTGAGGGTGTTTATAACGCTCTCGACTTCTTGATTGGCAATACCCAAAATTTAATGCAACTTCACCAAGATAGCAGCGCTAAAAACCTTAAACCTTATGTTAGCTTTAAAGACAAAAAAGTGGTGGTATTAGGTGGTGGCGACACCGCGATGGATTGTGTGCGTACTTCTATTCGTCAAGGTGCAAGCGAAGTCACTTGTGCTTATCGTCGTGATAAAGCCAATATGCCAGGATCGCCACGCGAAGTACAAAATGCTAGTGAAGAAGGCGTTAATTTCGCCTTTAACTTACAACCTCTTGATATCGCTGTTGACGAAGACGGTAAAGTAATTGGCGTAAAATTTGTGAAAACTGCGCTTGGCGAAGCCGATGCCAATGGCCGACGAAACCCTGAGCCGATTGCCGATTCAGAATTTATTATGCCTGCCGATGCCGTAGTGATCGCCTTTGGCTTTTTACCAAGCCCGCCACAATGGATGAAAGATGCCGGTGTTGAAGTTGATAACAGAGGCCGTGTGGTTGCTAGTGATAACAGCGAATTTACCCTGCAAACCAGTAATGATAATATTTTTGCCGGTGGTGATATGGTGCTAGGCTCTGATCTTGTTGTTACCGCAATAGATCAAGGTCGAAAAGCGGCACTCGGTATATTGGATTATGTTTTAACCAAATAAACCGTTCATGTCGAGCCTCGCTGCGCTCGGGGCGACCTACAAAAATATTAATTCATTGTAGGTCGTAGCTTGCTGCGACAATGGTAAATTTCGTTTCTGCGACAATTTGAAATTGCTTATGTCGCGCCTCGGGATCTTGGGGCGCTCTACAAAGCAATAATTTATTTTTAAAGCAGCTTTAGCTGCTTTTTTATTGTATTGTTAAATATATCTCATCCTGACGAAGCTCAGGGTCTAGAATAATAATCTTAAACAATAAACTAAATCGTCACTAAACACAGGTACTTTCATGAACAAACCACAACGCGATATCACCTTACGCTTTTTAGCTGAACCACAAGACGTTAACTTTGGCGGTAAAGTCCACGGTGGCGCGGTAATGAAATGGATCGATTTAGCCGCTTATGCTTGCGCTGCTGGTTGGAGTGGTAAATATTGTGTAACCGCTTATGCAGGTGGCATTCGTTTTGTTGCCCCTATTCATGTGGGTAGTTTAGTCGAAGTTGAAGCAAAAGTGATCTATACGGGAAAATCATCCATGCATATTGCCCTTGAAGTTGTTGCCTGCGACCCTAAATCTCTTAATCGCCGTTTAACAACCCACTGCATTGTGATCATGGTTGCCATGGACGAAAATGGCCAAAAAGTCGAAATACCAACTTGGACACCAAAAACAGACAAAGATAAACAACAACATCAAACGGCAATTAACTTAATGGAAATGCGTAAAAAAATAGGTGAAGAAATGGAAATTTTTGTCGAATGATATAAACTTCTAATAGATTAACGAGTTAAGGCTTTATATGAATGTAATTTTTCCAAAAATAATAATCACTTTTGTGTTTAGCTTTTATTTGATTATTTTTTCTACTCAAGCTCAAAATAATCAAATTAGTTATTTTTATTCACACCTACCACCTTATGAATATATTGATACTAACAACCAAGCTGCAGGCCTTGGTATAGAACACCTAAAAAAGATTTTTTCTCATGCTAATTTATTCGTTAATTTTCAGTATTATTCAATAAAAAGAGGGGTTAATTTACTTCATCAAGGTAGCGTCGATTTCGCCAGTGTTATATCACCTGATGCTAAGATTTATAAAAAATTTATTGTGAGTCAACGCCCTATCTATACCATTACATTAGGCGTATTACGGCTAGAAAACACACCACCTATCAGTCAAATTACACAACTGAACAAACAACCTTTTGCCACCTTAAAAGAAACTACCTTTTTATTTAATAACTTAACTAAAGACTTACAACAAAAAAATCGTTATGATGTTAAAGATTTTACTCAAGGTGAGCGCCTTATTAAAGCTCATAAACTCCCTTATTTTTTGATTTATGATCAACCCAAAAAACGAATAGCTTCAACGTTAACTTTTGATATTTTATTAAAAAATCCTGTATATTTGATAATATCTAAACAGCACCCTCAAGCTAAACAATTAATGGCTATAATTAATAAAAGCATGAACAAACATAATTAGGTTTAAGTATGCCAACAACACCTTCCGCTGAATTACTAAAAATAGAAAAATACGATGAAAACAAACGCTTAAAATATCTTTTAGAACAAGTTATCAAACATAATGAAATATGGGTTTTAACCGATGAACATGGTTGTATGATGCTTAATACTGATGATGAAGACTGTGTACCAGTATGGCCGAATAAAGAATTTGCACAAACATGGATTAATGGAGATTGGCAAAACTGCCAAGCACAAGCGATTGATTTAAAAACATGGTTTAGTCGATGGACAACGGGATTGCTCGATGATGAATTATCAATCGTTGCTTTTCCAAGTCAACAGCAAGAAGGATTAGTGTTGTTTGCCGATGAATTTGAATTTGAACTGAAAACGAAACAAAAACAACAGCGCAACAATAAAAAAGATTGAACTAAGCACTAAGCAATGAGTATCAATCTTTTTTATAAGGCTAACTCTATTGCTCGCCTTGAAAATTACCGCCAGCCTTAGGCGCGTGTTCAAGTACACGATCAGCTAAACGAGAAAACGGCAGTGATTGTATCCACACTTTACCATGACCACTTAATGTTGCTAAAAACAAACCTTCACCACCAAAAAACATACTTTTTAAACCTTTAGTCATTTCAATTGAATAATCGATCCCCTCGCTAAAAGCCACTAAACAGCCAGTGTCTAAACGTAGCGTTTCGCCATTAAGTTGTTTTTCAATTACCGTACCTCCCGCATGAACAAATGCCATACCATCACCTTCAAGATGTTGTAATATAAAGCCTTCACCACCAAAGAAACCGCTACCTAAACGTTTATTAAAGGCAATATCAATTTTTGTTCCTAGTGCTGCACATAAAAAAGAATCCTTTTGACAAGTTATACTTCCACCAAGCTCTGCAAGGTTAATTGGCACAACAGTACCCGGAAAAGGGGCAGCAAAAGCAACATGTTTTTTGCCATAAGATCCATGCCTATTTTCATGGGTAAAGTGAGTCATAAATAATGAAGTCCCAGTTAACATACGCTTACCAGCAGAAAATAATTTTCCCATAAACCCCTGTTCAGCATTAGAACCATCACCCATTTTGGCTTCAAAACTAATATCCTCTTCCATGTAATTCATCGCCCCCGCTTCGGCAATCACCGCTTCACCTGGATCTAATTCAATTTCAACCATTTGCATAGATTCACCGATAATTTTATAGTCTATTTCATGACAACGCATTTTTTCTTCCTTTGCTCAAATGTTAGTTAAATAAAAGGGAATACATAAAACAATAATCATATAAAGACAGTTAAAATACTAGTACTAAAATCGTTAATTTAAAGAAATTTAATCAAATTAGTTTAACATTTCGTTTTATTACTTTTCCTTATTTATAAAGGTTTTAATATCTTTCACTTGTTTATCTTTAGCCCCTTAGGCAAACTATGCAAAGAATAAATTTTGGTTAATTAAAAATAGAGAATTTTATGAGTGACACTGCAATTAATATTCAACAACATCAAATAAAACAAATGCTTGCTATGCAAGATGCGATGAACTCTAAAGTAAGCGAAACTTGGCGTGAAAATAATTATGAATGGTATAGAGCCATTTGGGTTGAGTGTGCCGAAATGCTTGATCATCACGGTTGGAAATGGTGGAAACATCAAGAAATTGATGTGCCTCAAGTACAACTAGAATTAGTCGATATTTTTCATTTTGGCTTAAGTTTACGTTTAATGACAGGGGCAAGTGTTGATGAAATAAGTACAGAATTAACACAGCAATTAGCACAAGGGAGTGATGAAACTGACTTTAAAATAGCCTTAGAAGCATTAGCTTCATCTGCGGTAACTCATAAAAGCTTTAATGCTAATGCTTTTTGTGATTGTATGCGCTTAATCAATATGGACTTAAATGAATTATTTCGTCAATATGTTGGCAAAAACACCTTAAACTTTTTCCGTCAAGATCATGGCTATAAATCAGGAAGTTATATAAAAATTTGGCATGGAAAAGAAGATAATGAAGTATTAGCTGAAGTTGTAAATACTTTAGACGCTAACGCTGATAATTTTCAGCAAGACTTATATCAAGCCTTGGAAAATAATTATCCCAAATAACCATTACTTATAACTATCACTCACTTATAATTATCACTAATAAGAAAAATAAACTCTCTGGCACAAATTCTGCTTAATTGGTTAATACCAAGCAATAATCAGACGTTTTTGCGTAAACTAGCAATAAGCGTCAAGAATTTGAAATGCCGGAGATTTTTATGTCACTTATCCTTGTTAGCTTAATAACCTTAGTTGTTATTGTCGCCGTTATGGCAAACCGTTTAACAACGAATCGTTACCCTTTTCCTTTTGATTGCAAAACAACATTATTTACTGCTGCTGAAAAAAACTTTCAAAGTTTATTAGAGCAAGCGGTTGGATCTCAATTTAGAGTTATTAACCGCGTCAAATTAGGCGATTTAATGACTATTCGCCAAGGTGTTTCTGAAAAATCTTGCCAAACGGCTTTAAATAATGCCAATAATAAATATGTCGATTTTGTACTTTGTCATCGTGACACTATGCAGTTAGCGGGTGTCATTGATCTAGTAGATACAAACGGTAATGGTTATAAAGTGAAAAAAGATTGGTTTGTTAGTGGGGCTTTAGAAGCGGCTAATATTCCACATTTACGTATAAAAGTAAAAGGTAGCTATACGCTGACGGAAATAAGAAACTGCATCAATAATCGTATATTAGGCGCTCCTGCACCAGCACCTAAATTTAAAGGACGAGTTTTACCTGCACCTTTGGTTAAGGCACGTTCAAAAAATACGGGTGTTGTACCCGCAACAAATACTAGACAGGGTGCACAAAAACAAAATCCATTAGCGGCTAAATTACAAGCACAACAATTAACCGCACTACATCATTAATTAAAAAGCTATTGATTGCAGCGACACGAATGGCTTGGTTATCTATTGATAGTCAAGCCATTTTTTTATGTCAAAAATACGCTATAATTGCAGCTATATTGATCCTAAAAAAATAACAGCAAAGCAGAGAGTAGTATGAAAGCAGGTATTATTGGTGCTATGGAACCAGAAGTCGCCATTTTAAAAGCAAAATTAACTAATGCTAAAACATCCAATTATGGTGGATTTGAATTTTATCAAGGTCAACTTAACGGTAATGATGTTGTTATTGTGCAATCAGGTATAGGTAAAGTCGCAGCCGCTTTGGCAACCTTATTATTAATTGATAAGTTTAACCCTGATTATATCGTGAATACAGGATCGGCAGGTGGTTTTGAACAAAGCCTAAAAGTCGGTGATGTGGTGATCAGCAGCGAAGTACGTTATCACGATGTTGATGTAACGGCTTTTGGCTATGAAATAGGTCAATTACCCGCTAACCCGCCAGCTTATATTCCTCATCCGACCTTGGTTGAAGCCGCAAAATTAGGTGTTGAACAATTGGCAGCAAACACTAATCACTCAATTAAAACCTTAGTCGGTTTAATCACCACTGGCGATACCTTTATGACCGCAGATGCAGATATTGCGAAAGCTCGTGCTAATTTTCCAACCATGGCTGCTGTTGAAATGGAAGGTGCCGCTATTGCTCATACTTGCCATCAATTTAATATTCCTTTTGTGGTTATTCGCTCAATGTCAGATATTGCAGGTAAAGAATCACCTTCATCTTTTGAAGCTTATTTAGAAACTGCGTCGGTTAATTCATCACAACTAGTTGAAAATATGTTAAATAACTTACAAGAAAAATCGTTAAGCTAATGATCGATTGGTTGTCGCAGTACCATGGCTTTACTTTAAATACTTTACTGCTATTAATCGTAATATTGATTAAGAGTGTCGTTGCACACTTTAGTCATAATAATCCGCTCAGGCTATTTTCTTGGTATTGTCAACGTTTAGCGAGCAAAGTAAACAAACCACAAAATACAACACAACAGCAAAAAATTGCAGGCATTATTGCTGTTGTTATTACTTTAATACCGCTTATTATAATTTTATGGCTGTTTGTCGATTTTATTGCAGTTCCTTGGTTATGGCAGGCACTGTTACTTTATTTAGCCTTAGGCGACTTTCAACTCAATACAACAACAAAAGCTATTAGTCAGGCATTAATAGCTCGACAAACTTTATTGGCAAAGCAACAACTTGCACCTTTAGTTTTACGCGATGTAGAGTCGCTTTCAAGTATGGGTATCGCCAAAGCAACGGTTGAAATGTTATTACTACGCTATTTACAACATTATTTTATTATTGCTTGTTATTTTTTAGCCTTTGGTGCCCTCGCAGCCCTTAGTTGTCGCTTAATCTTTGAAATTCACTATTGTTGGAACAAAAAACAAGCTAACTTTCAATATTTTGGTTTGTTTATTGGTAAAATAGCAGCGTTAATACAATGGTTTCCTATAAGGTTATTTGCATTATTAATGTTATTAACGAGTATTGGTCGTCATTTTAAGTCAGCATTAAAACATTATAGAAAATATTTTTTTAGCCTTAATAACGATATTGTGCTCGCATTACTTGCCGATATACTCAATATTCGCTTAGCAGGTGTTGCCATGTATCAAGGTAACAAAATAAGGCGTCTTAGCTTTAATGATCATAGCCAACAACCACAAGCCAATGATATTAACCGCGCAAATAAATTAATACGCCAACTACTTTATTTTTCATTCGCCTTGACAATAATTGCAGTAATACCCACACTAGTACATTAACTTATACTTATATACTAATATAAATCAGCAGGAATGATTATGTTTAAAAAAATTACATTTATCGCCATTATTTTTAGTTTATTTACTGGTTTTGCTATGGCAAATACTAGTAATGATATTTCACAACAAAATTTACAAAAAATAATGACCTCGGCTCCTAAAAATACAGTGGTATTATTAGATGTTAGAACACCTGAAGAGTATGCAGAAGGCCATGTACCTGGTGCGATTAACATTGATTATCGCCAAATTAAAAATAACTTAGCTAAATTATTGCCATACAAAGATGATACCGTAATTGTTTATTGTCGCTCAGGATATAGAGCTGGTATTGCTAAAAAGATTTTAGCTAAAAATGGCTTTACTAAATTACGTCATTTATCAGGTGATATGAATGGTTGGTATGAAGCGAAATTACCTGTAGAAAAATAATTAAAAATACATTCCCTCATGTGCTTTAAACCACATGAGGGTGTCAAAATAACGACTATTCATCAATCTTAATAAATCGCTATCAATCACTATTTATCAATCGACAGCAATTCCCCAACCATCATTATAACCATTAAATTTAGCGGCCAATAATTCAAATTCAGCTTCTTGTGCCACAATACCATCATAGCTTGGCAGCATAGTAACCGTACAATCAAGATCCCATACATTAGGTGTTTCAGGATCAGCATGAACGCTAAAATTTATTTGAGGGTGCTTTTCTTCAAGGTGCTTAGCCATTTCTCTGGCTTGCTGTTCTTGTTCAAACAACTGAAAAAAAACAATTTTGTGCTCTTTATTTAAATCAATACCAGCATTTTTCATATCTTTCAATACATTGCCAGTATCATCATTGGGAAAATTCATAAAATAATAGTATTAAAGTTAACTTATAGCGATTATAAACGACTAATGCTTATTCGTGTTAACTTTTCGGAAATTGTACTAACATTTGTTGAACAGCACGCTGAATACGTTGCTGTATTTCTCGACTATTCTCTTTTTCTTTAATTATCACGGGATAGCTACTACGCCATACTGTTCGGTGTGTTTTTGGCGAAATAAAGTCCATAATAAGTGCGCCAGCCTTAGTATTAATTTTACTGGCCTTTTCTCCCTCAGAAGATATTTTTAAACAGGCAGCACAATACCTGACTCCTTGATTATATTTTTTTAATTGCATACGAGCACTTAATACCCGTTGCTGTTGTTGTTGTATTTGATAGTGCCGGTTCATTGCATTAGCTTTTTTATTGTGAGAACGCAAAGCAACACTATCGGGATCTTTAACCCAAAAGTAGCTCACAATAATATCGGCTTGTGTTAAGTCTTTATAGACTAACCCTTGTTTGTCTAACTGATTTTCTATCGCTAATTCAATACTATTACGCGTAACATCACTTAGGTTCTGATAATCAAAATTGTCATCGTTACGCCCATAAAAAGCATAGCTTTTAACGTCTGAAAAATTAAAGTGGCGAAAATAATGAGCATTGGCTACTCGAGGAGCATCAGCACAAGCGCTGATAATAAAAAAGATAAACACAGACAAAATAAGGCGAAAAACTAACATAACAACCAATGTAATATAAAATTGTATCGTTAGACTACCGTGATCAGTTGAAATTACAACTATTTATAACTGCAAACAAAAAAGGTGGGCAAATACCCACCCAATACAGCCATAATTAAAAATTAGGCAATCACAGTAACTTTTGCAAATTTACGTTTGCCTACTTGGTAAATAGCAACACTTTCAACGGCTGCTTTTACTTTAGCATCAGGAACTTTTTCACCATCAATTTTAACCGCACCTTGTTTGATCATGCGCATGGCTTCTGAGGTACTTGCCACTAATCCTGCATCTTTTAACAAATTGGCTATGGCTATCTCACCGTCAACTGCCGTGACATTTTTCTCTTCAATATCATCTGGCATTGCGCCTTTTTGAAAACGATTAATAAATTCTTGATGTGCCGCTTGCGCTGCATCGTCATTATGAAAACGAGCAATTAACTCTTTGGCCAAATCAATTTTAATATCGCGTGGGTTTTTACCTGCGGCAATTGCTTCTTTATAAGCATTAATTTCAGTGATCGGTTTAAAACTTAATAGTTCATAATAACGCCACATTAACTCATCAGAAATAGACATAATTTTACCAAACATTTCTGTTGGGCTATCGGTAATGCCGATATAATTCCCTAAAGATTTAGACATTTTTTGTACGCCATCTAAACCTTCAAGTAAAGGCATCATTAACACAGTTTGTGGACGTTGGCCTTCAGCTTTTTGTAACTCGCGCCCCATTAACAAATTAAATTTTTGGTCAGTACCGCCTAGCTCTACATCAGCTTCTAAGGCAACAGAATCCCAGCCTTGCACTAATGGGTACATAAATTCATGAATGGCAATGGCTTGTCCATTCGCATAACGTTTTTTAAAATCGTCACGCTCCATCATACGGGCAACTGTTTGGCGAGACGCTAATTTAAGCATACCTGCTGAGCCTAGTTTTTCCATCCATGTTGAATTAAAAGCCACCGTTGTTTTCGCAGGATCTAAAATTTTAAATACTTGCTCTTTATAAGTTTCAGCATTCGCTAATACGTCTTCTTTAGTCAAGGGTTTACGAGTGACATTTTTACCTGTTGGGTCACCAATCATACCGGTGAAATCACCAATCAAAAAAATCACTTCATGACCTAATTGCTGAAATTGACGAAGTTTATTAATGAGTACCGTATGACCTAAATGTAAATCAGGCGCGGTGGGATCAAACCCCGCTTTAATTTTTAATGGTTTACCTGTTTTAAGCTTTGCTAATAGTTCATCTTCTAGCAATATTTCTTCTGCTCCACGTTTTATTTCGGCAAACGCTTGGCTAGCATCGGTCATTGGGTCTCGCTCCACGGTTAGTGATTTTTAACTAATTTGTATTTTAAGTATCGAATTCTACTTTAATTTATGCTTTGGATAAAATCATAAAAGTGTTCAAATGCAATTTTTTTGTTATAGTTAATAAATAGAGTAACGAAACGTATCGTAATTAAGGTCGTAGTTTGAACCCTAATCAGTTGAAAACGATTAAAAAATTGTATTTAGATCTACCAAAACAGCATAAAATGATCATCAGTTCGGTGAGCCTTTTTTTATTGCTGCTTATACTATTTCCGGCTGAAAATGCCAGTGCGAGTCGTCAGCACAACCAACCAAATACCTTACAACAACTAGAGATAGGTAAACGCTACCCATTAAGCCTCCCTTTTGATAAGAGTAACACTGAAGACCTTGCTATAAATCATCGCGCTTTAAACGTGGCAAAAAATAAATCTAATATTTTATCAAACACAGCCAATAGTGCTTTAAACACTCATGACATAGATGAAAATATTGATTTACATTGGCAAAAAGCAAAAGTACGCAAAGGTGATTCGTTAGCTAAAATATTATATCGTTTAGGGTTTAATGCTCGAACCACTTATGAAGTAAGCTCAGCCAAAGGCAAACAAACGGCTTTATTAAAAAAAATAATGGTCGGCGATACCTTACGCATAGGCACAAATAAACAAGGTAAATTAATTAGCTTAATTTATCCACTTTCAGCCGTAAAAACGCTTTCTGTTAATTACATAAATAATGCTTACCAAAGTAGCATTAGCACAAAAGAGGTTGAAACACGTACCGCCTACGCACAAGGAAAAATCACTTCAAATTTTTGGAACGCTGGTGTTGCCGCAGGTATGGATGATAATCAAATTATTAACCTCGCCAATGTTTTTGGTTGGGACATTGATTTTGCGCTTGATTTACGTAAAGGTGATACCTTTAATGTCGTGTATGAAGATCGTTACGCTGATGGTGAATTTATTGGTCATGGTAAAATATTGGCTGCTGAATTTGTTAATCAAAATGAAGTGTTTCAAGCGATCCGTTTTTCTGATGGTAATTATTATACACCGCAAGGAAAAAGTATGCGCAAAGCTTTTTTACGTGCGCCAGTAAACTTTAAATATATTAGTTCGAATTTTAAAAATAAACGTTTTCATCCTGTACAGAAGCGCTGGAAGTCTCATCAAGGAATTGATTATGCTGCCAAAACAGGTACACCTGTTGTTGCCGCAGGTAATGGTAGAGTCACTAAATCTACTTATAATAAATACAATGGTAATTATGTTTTTATACAGCATGGTGATGGCATTGTGACTAAATACCTTCATTTTTCTAAACGAAAAGTAAAAAAAGGTCAGCGAGTAAAACAAGGGCAATTAATTGGCTATGTGGGTATGACAGGTTTAGCCACAGGGCCGCATTTACACTATGCTTTTGAAGTTAATGGGGTTTATAGAAATCCACGCACCGTAAAATTACCCGATGCTAAACCCATTGCTAAAAAATATCGCCAGCAATTTAAGTTATTAGCTCAACAGCGCATACAAGAGCTTGAAGGGTCTAAACGTACCTTGCTTGCCATGCAAAATTAATTATAACAATGAATAAGGCGCAGCTATATATTGGCTTAATGTCTGGCACCAGCGCCGATGGTATTGATTTAGCGTTAGTTGACTTTAATGAGAAAACCCCCAAGTTAGTCGCGAGTTATTACCAAGCTTATAACCAAAATATTCATCGTAAAATAACCTCACTATACACCCCTGCAGATAACGAAATTGATCGCGCCTTTTCTTTAAATAACGAATTGGCTCATGTCTTTGCTCAAGCCATTAATACCTTTTTACAACAACAAAAATTACATTCGGATGATATCGTCGCTATTGGTAATCATGGACAAACAATTCGTCACCGCCCTAATCAAACACATTCGTTTACTTTACAAATAGGTTGTTGTCAAACATTAGCCTGTTTAACTCAAATCAAAGTCATTGGCCAATTTAGACAAAAAGATATCGCCTTAGGTGGTCAAGGTGCGCCATTAGTACCCGCGTTTCATCAAGTTATCTTTAATAATGAAAATCATGATGTCTTTATCGTTAATATTGGCGGCATAGCAAATATTAGCTACTTACCGAGTTTAAATGCCATAAAACAGGGTAAAACCTTAATTGGTTATGATAGTGGCACAGGCAACGCTTTAATGGATGATTGGTTTGTGTTTAATAAAGCAAACCATAACAGTAATAAGCATTACGACGACAATGGTCATTGGGCGGCAACTGGCACGGCCAACTCCGTGTTATTACAACAATTACTCAATGATAACTATTTTAAGCTCCCTGCCCCTAAAAGTACGGGCAGAGAATATTTTAACCTAACTTGGCTTCATAAAAAGCTCGCACATCCAACAATAAAAGCATTAAATTTATCAGCTGCAGATATTCAAGCTTCATTACTGCAATTTACCGCTATCACTATTAGCAACGAAATAAAAAGTATAAGTTTACAGGCTAAAGTTTATTTTTGTGGTGGTGGAATTCACAATACAAGGTTAAAACACAAGCTTAATCAACTATTAACAGACTACGAAATACTTATGACTGATCATAAAGGGGTAGATGCTGACAGTTTAGAGGCAATGGCCTTTGCTTGGTTAGCATATGCTTATAACAAAAAAATCTTTAGTAACAGCCCAGCTGTAACAGGGGCTAGTCAAAAAACAACCTTAGGTTGTGCTTTTTATCCTTAACTTAAACTTTGTTTGTATAAATTATCATCTATACTAATTCCAGTTTGATTAAATTTTTCTCAACTCAGAGCTTAATCAACTTGGTATAAAGCACCAATTATAATATGCAGTATTTAGAGATTAGCTTATAGACAATTTAACGATAAAAAACAGGATGAGCTGTCTATTTATTGAACTAAAATAACAATCGATAATCTAACTTACTGCACCTTTATAGTTATTAATAAATACTTTATGAGGAGGCGCAATGGATTTTCAAGATATACATATTGGCATGATGTGCGGCAGCAAAAAAGGTTGTGGTACAGTTACTTGGGTAGATGGTTCGACTAAAACGGTGTACTTAGCAGATATTGTAAATAACAATAGTTTTGAAGTTGAGTTTGAAGATTTAATTGAAGATCCACAAATTCACAACCAAATGGATACTTATTATTAATACCAAAATGGTATTAGTTTTTACTTTAAGTCATTAAAAAAACCTCTCTTAGGCGAGGTTTTTTATGATGGTAAGCAAAGCAATAAATTATAGCTTATTATAACTTAAATTTTTCCATTTGCTCTTTTAGCTTGTACGACAAAGCAAGTAAATATTCGCTAACCTGCTTTCCTCTAACCGCATCTTCACTTGACTTTTCAGCAACGTCACTAATATTTGTCACGTTTATATTAATTTCATCAGCGGCTAAATTTTGTTGCTCAGCGGCACTGGCAATTTGACAGTTTAAATCATCTAATTCTTTTATTTCTCTTGTTATATCAACAAGTAAATTTGCCACATTTTCAACGTCAGTGGCTTTTTCTTCTGCTTGCTGACGTACTGAACTCATTGAGTTTACAGCGCTGGTGGCATCTAGTTGCAAACCCGAAATGGTTGATTGAATTTGATCAATTGATTCACGAGTACGTGTAGCCAAAGAACGTACTTCATCAGCAACAACCGCAAAACCTCGACCTTGTTCACCCGCTCTAGCTGCCTCAATAGCCGCGTTAAGGGCTAATAAATTAGTTTGTTCAGCAATAGAGGTGATCACTTCTAATACAGTACCAACTTCATTCGTTTTTTCATTAAGTTGTGTGATCATTGTGGTATTTTCAATAACCTCATCACGTAATTGATTAATACCTACTTTTGCTTGCTCCACTAAAGCTAAACCTTGGCTTGCTTTTTCATTAGCACTAACCGATTTATCCGCAGCATTTTGAGTATTATTTTGTACTTCGTTAGCCGAAGCATCTAATTGATTAATTGCCGCAGCTACCGACTCAGTAGCACTTTTTTGAGTAAGTACCGCATCTTTGGTTAACTCTGAAATTTGATCTACATCTTTCGCTGAATTGATTAATTGTTCAGTCGCACCAGTGACCATTAAAAAAGCTTCTTTAAACTTTAACATCATGCTATTTAATGCCGTACTTACTGCGCCTAATTCATCTTGATGATGTACTGTGATAGTTTGGTTTAAATCAAGATTTTTTTCCACATCATTAATAGTGCTACGTAAACGATTTAATCTAAAAAAGACTAATTTAGCAATAGTAAAACTGAGTAAGCCAAAACCAACAATCGTAATAATTAACTGTATAACGCCCGCTTCTATAACCGAACGATTTATTTGATTGTCAACGATAGATAAATCATATGACATTTTAACCGCGCCCAAAATATCGCCTTCTTGCGCTTGATGACAGCCTAAACAATCAGTACCCCGATAATTTTTACTGGCTCGAATAGGCAAAATAAACTCCATGATCCGTTTGCCATTTTTTGTGCTTAACTTAAACGCCTTTTTACCGGCTAAACCTTGATGATCAAAATCACTTTGTGCTTTTTCATCAGCAAAACCATCACCAAATACTTTAACCACTTGTGGTCCGCGCAAAATTCTTGCTTCAATAATAGCTTTTTGCGTTAAGACTTTATCTTGTACTAACTTTCGTTGGGCTACGGTGCCTGTTAACATCATTGTGTTTACTGAATCAAAATAATGCAACGCTGTGCTTTCTAAATTTTTCTTCACAAGACTATCAGCTAAGGTGGTTTCATTATGAAAGAAAAACAT
>WGGB01000051.1 GCA_015491935.1 Alteromonadaceae bacterium | reverse complement strand
TTATTAGATTTAATTGAAACGGGCGATATAAATTTTAAAGCCTTAGAAATATTTGTGTTAGATGAAGCAGATACAATGCTTGATATGGGGTTTTTTAAGGATGTTCAAAACATCATAGCTAAACTACCAAAAAAACGACAAACATTATTGTTTTCAGCGACTATGCCTGCTGAAATAGAGAGTCTTGCAGAGGCAATATTAACGAGCCCAACCAAAGTTCAAATTACGGCTGAAACGGTTACTATCGACTTGGTTAATCAAAGTGTATACCATCTTGAAAAATCAGATAAAATACCGTTGTTATTTAATATTTTGACAAAAGCTGAGTATGATAAAGTGCTCATTTTTTGCAAAACAAAGTATGGCGCAGACATCATTGTTAAAGCACTAGAAAAAACATCAATAACTGCTGCAAGCCTTCACAGTGGTAAAACGCAAGCAGTTAGAGAAGAAGCGTTACAAAACTTTAAAGAGGCTAATTTAAGAGTATTAGTGGCAACGGATGTTGCTGCTCGTGGCATTGATGTTGATAATATTGCTTTAGTCATTAACTATAACCTTCCTGAAGATCCAAGAAACTACATACACCGTATAGGACGAACAGCTCGTGCCGGAAAAAGTGGCATGGCCATTTCATTTGCGGTAGAAAATGATATGAGACAATTAACTACTATTGAAAATAGCATAGGGCAAGTCATTCCTATTGTTACAGATCAGCCTTTTCATAAAGAGTTTTCAAAAGCACCTAAACAAACCAAGAAAAAGAAGAAAATAAAAAAAACAAATAGAACAAGAGCTAAAAATAAATAAAGTTGGGGAACAATCAAAATTGATACGCATCCTGCAAGCTCAGTATTATAAAGTATCCTTATATGTGTTAGCATTTAGCAATATTATTATTTAAAATCATTAAGTGAATTTCATGCCTGAACGCTCAATTATCGACATTTGTGTTGAACCTATCGAACTTTGTAAATTACTCAAAATAGCCAAGATGGTTGGCGGTGGTGGCGAAGCTAAAACCATGATCAGTGAAGGTAATGTTTTAGTAAATAATGAAGTGGTCGTTCAAAAGCGTAAAAAAATTCGAAACGGCGATATTATAGAATGTAACGATAAAATTATTGAAGTCGCTTATAATCCCAGTAAAAAATCAGCAGAGTTTATTAATACTGTAGTTTTAGCGAGTAAAAAAGAACAAAGAAAAAAAAGAGCTAAAAATAAAGCGCGGGTTCTTTTATCAGAAGAAACTAAGCAAAAAAGCTAAGCAAAAAAATTAAGTAATTTACTCACTATAGCGAATGTTTTTTATTTAACCAGTTTATGGATGTATTCTTACTACTTCACATTTGATCAACGCAGGCAAACTCAAGTGCCTGCATATATTTATCGCTACGTTCAATAGGCACAACTGCCCATAAATGGCCACCAGAGGTCAAGTTGACAAGTCGAAATTTTTAGAGAGCAGAGAAAATTTTCGTTAAAAAAA
Organism: Alteromonadaceae bacterium; assembly: GCA_015491935.1. Classification (GTDB taxonomy): domain Bacteria; phylum Pseudomonadota; class Gammaproteobacteria; order Enterobacterales; family Alteromonadaceae. The sequence continues at coordinate 2,862 of WGGB01000051.1, read as the reverse complement.
TGGAGTAAAATCAACATTGAATAAAGTTGATCTGAGCCCATTATTTAATGTTTATAACAACGAAGCGACAAATTTCGTAAAGGGAACAATGTTTTTATCAACACTGGCAGACTCAAGTGCCTGCATATATTCATCTCTTCGTTCAACGGGCACAATTGTCCATGAATAGCCACCAGAGGCCATCATTAAATTCATAATGAATCGCCCCATTCTACCATTGCCATCAAAATAAGGATGAATATAAACAAACATAAAATGACCTAATATCACCCGAACTGTGGGATTTTTTTCTGCTATTAGCAAATCGAATAACGCAGGCATCATTTCCCTAATAGCTGCGGTGGTTGGTGGAGTATGTTTGGATTTTCGAATATAGACGGGGCCTGTTCGATAACCGGCTAGATCAGATTGCTTAATAATACCGGCAGCGACGCTTGGACCAAATAATGCTAAATACCAATCAGCATGAGTCGCTTCTAATACCTCACCTGAGTTTTCACCATTAAGCACTTGTTCAACAGCTCGCTTTACTTGTTGAAATGCATCCCAATAGCCTTTTGCTGCCATAGCATCTACATATTTTCTACTATCATCTGATTGTTCAGGGTTCCAGTTACCTGAGCGTACATGTTCGATTAGCTCGTGCGTGACTCGATAACCTTCAATAGATAGTGAATGATAGGCATCGGTAACAAAGGTATCTTCTAATTCAGCCATGTATTGTTGAACATTAGCTTTGCCAACTACCGTCTTAGGAAAATTGGCAATCACCTCTGCTCGCATACTGTGCCACATTAAACGCAGTCGATTAACATGTGGAGAAACCTCACGGCGGCCAAAGGTAATTTTCGTTTGATCTTCAAATGGATCGACTTCCTTTACCTTAAAATCTCCAGCATCCATGCTTTTAATGATGTTATCGGCAATTAAATCTCTACCAATATTACGAAATGCTCCTGCTAAACGACCTGCACTGGCAACATGACCACCATCAAGCAATACACTTAGCACCTCAGAGGCATCTGTTACCATAGCCAGCAGTGTTCTCATTTGTATTGGTTTTTGTGTAAACGTATTTTTAGTGCAATGCACTAAACTTGCGGCTAAGTTATACACTCTTAATCCATCTATTGTCGTTAACAATGTTTGACTTGGCATAGCAGCGCGAATATCGAATACAGAAGTATTATGAAGCAATCCTGTTGGCTTATTTCGTCCTTTAGGCGAGCGTACTAATAACTGAGACGGCACCGTTTTATCACCAATATGAATTTGTATCGATTGCTCGGGCGACAAGCACCAGTTTTGCTCTAAACGTTGCTCTAGATAGGCAGCACAAAAATCCCAAAAAGACGTGTACCATGCAGTACTGTCACCTTGTTGATCATCTGGGCTTGAAGGTATATACCAACCTCTCAGCACCTCTTTAATAAAACCATGTTTGCTTAAACGTTCTCTATCGCTACGTGCAAGCATTTTCGATTGCACAGCGATAACACCATTATCTTGCAATTTTTTAAATTGCTCTAGAGAATGTGCAAGCTTTATTGAAATGTTTGTCATAATACACCGTTAGCTTTTAGCGAGTTGACTTACTAGCTTTTAGTGTATGTTACAATTAGCTTTTAGTGAAGTCATTTATTAGCTTTAATGCGTTATTTACTAAGTTTAGTATTTTTTTAGTTGGCGTGTGCTTTTAATTATGGAGTGCTGACCAAATTCATGCTAAAAAAATGGAGTTAGATGAAGTTCAATAAAGTTGTTCTGAGCCCCTTATTAAATATTATTTAATTATTTTCAAATCATTTTTTCGGTTTTTTTTCATTTCCTGATAGTAATTTTCATGAGAACCTATATTCAACAAATAAAGCGCTAACTTATTTTTCACCCAACTGTAACCGAGTAACACCTGTTTAGAATTCAGCTTAAATTTATGTACCCACAAATGAGATAAATCACCTTTTTTTTGTTGGCCTATTTCAGGATCAGCAATTATCCTATCAATCTCGTCTTCAACTAAACTTAACTCAACTTCTGAAAGTTTTTTTAAGGCTTTTTCAAATCGACGAGATTCATAAACGCTAATCTCGTTTTGTTCTTCTGACATATAATTTAGCCATACCTTGTTTAATTTCTTCGGTAGCAAGCATTGCTTCATGAACAAAATCGTAGGACAGATCAGGATTATCAACCATCATTTGACCAATTTTAGCCCAGTACTCAATTTGTTTTGGTACTGATCGATTTTCCGCTTCAGCGTAAATTTTTGCATGGGTGACAAATTCATCATCCAATCTAATGCTAGTAGCCATTTTTGCCTCCTGTTTATTGTCGTATAAAATCATTATTACCCACAATAATAGCGACAATTTGTTGCGTTTTCCACCCTTTTGTTGCTTTCGTGACTAATTCAAAATTAAAATTTACGAGCATTTCGCTCGCTGTAATTAATACTAAACCTTGCTTAGCTGCACTATTAAGCCACCTTTGCACAGTACGATTGTCTATTTGGAATTGATAGCCGTTTTAATATCACTAATAGTTACCGCTTTATTGGCAGAACTGATGTAATTTTACACGAGTTCTTTTTCAGTATGATTTTGTCGCATAAGATTTTTTTATCGAACAATTATTGATTTATACAACATTGTCGCCCAAAAAATAATTATCAGACAAATTCTTATTTATGCGACATTTATCGACTAATTCCGTGATTAAATAGCAAAAATGACTTGGGCATCAATTAGGACATCAACAAAAACTTTACCAAAATACTTCTGTTGCTTTAGTTAACAACAAAGCTACACATTCCTTGATATAGCTGAATATTTAGAGAGCAGAGAAAAGTTGTGTTAAAAAAAT
>WGGB01000050.1 GCA_015491935.1 Alteromonadaceae bacterium | reverse complement strand
GCGTATAAAATAGGTCACTTAATTAATGAAATTGGTATAACTTTAATGGATTCTATAGATATTTTGGGTAAGTTTTTTAGTTGTTGTTGCGGCGCTAGCATTATTATCTGTTGGTATAAATAATATCAGCATAATACTTGCCAAATAGTCAAAAAACATACAAATATTGAACGATGCCCGCGCGGTTGTGGCTTAGATGAAAAGGACAAAAAAAAGATCTTTTTTTTTGCTAAAAAGCGTTTGCAAAATGAAACTTAGCGTCTCTATTGAGCTTGCTCTTGTTATCCACAGAAATTGTGGAAAGTTAATAACTACAAATGTGCTGTGGATAAAGCTGTAGATAACATTATGAGCTCTAATATTATCCACAATTTGATGGGTTTGTAGCCTTTTTTATACTATTTCTGCTATTAGCTGTTTAAAAGTTAGCAGTTTAAAAATTAGCGGTTTAAAAATGAGTGATGTAAAAATATTAGCTAAACAAATATTAACTTGGTATTACTCAGTATCACTTTTAGTAGGCTGATAGTCGTCAGGTAATACACGTACTGTTTTGATCATATTGTCGCAAACATCAATAATTTCGATTGGATAACCTGCAATACGAGTGCTTAGTTTGGTTTGTGGAATATCTTCTAAATATTCGACAATAAGTCCATTAAGTGTTTTAGGTCCATCAGTGGGGAAGTTCCATGACATTTCTTTATTAATATCTCGAATAGTTGCACTACCGTCAACTAAGTAGCTACCGTCAGGCTGCAATTTAACTTCTTCACTCGTGGTTGGGGTTGCTGTTGTGGTGAAATCACCAACAATTTCTTCAAGAATATCTTCTAAAGTCACTAACCCTTGAATGTCGCCATATTCATCAACAACAAGTGCTAAGCGTTCTTTAACACGCTGAAATTTTACTAATTGAATATTTAATTGTGTACCTTCAGGAATAAAATAAATTTCCCGCACGGCGCGCAATAACGTGGCTTTAGTAAACTGTCCTTTTGAAAGAAGCTTAACCACGTCACGCATATGAATATATCCAACAACATCATCAATACTATCGCGATAAAGTAATACTCGGGTATGATTTGCTTGCGTTAATTGCTTTTGAATAACTTTCCAATCATCATTAATATCAATTCCCACAAGTTCATTTCGGGGGATCATAATGTCTTCTACGGTGACTTTTTCAAGATCTAAAATACCCACTAACATATCTTGATCGCGTTCGGCTAATAAAGCACCCGATTCATTTACAACGGTACGTAATTCTTCGCTGCTTAAACTATGTTGTTCGCGTTGCTCGTGGCTGATACCCAATATCATTAAAATACCATTGGTGATCCAATTTACAATGACCACAGCAGGAAACAGCACGACCATTAATGCCGATAATAAGATAGAGCTAGGAAAAGCTACTTTTTCAGGATAAAGCGCAGCTAACGTTTTTGGAGTCACTTCGGCAAAAATTAGGATCACTAACGTCAATACAATGGTAGCGATTAATACCCCAACATCACCAAATAAGCGCAAACCAATAATTGTGGCAACAGCTGAAGCAGCAATGTTAACAAGGTTATTGCCAATGAGAATTAAGCCTATTAAACGGTCGGGGCGAGCGAGTAATTTACTTACTCGTTTAGCGCCATTGTGTTTTTGTTTTTCAAGATGCTTTAATCGATAACGATTAAGCGACATCATGCCAGTTTCAGAGCTAGAGAAATAAGCAGAAATAATAATTAAAATACCAAGAATCGTAAATAACGTGGCAGTAGATATATCGTCCAAGAACAAAGCCTTTTAAAATTTAACAAATTGTATTTACTTTATTTAAAATCGAGAAAAGTTGTAAATACCTAATTAAGTTAGTTTATACCTTATATTTTATGATAAGAGAAACTCTTTCACAAAACGACTGCCAAAATAGGCTAAAGTTAATAAAAATGAAGCGATAAGCGTTAATATAAGCACGCGATGACCACGCCAGCCTTTTTTGAAATGTCCCCACAAAATTGTGCAATACACGAATAAAGCGAGAATCGATAATAGCGTTTTGTGGGCATTTTCTTTTGAAAATAAATTTTCAAGAAAAATAAAACCAATTAATTGACTAACCAAAAGACAAAAAGTCCCGATAGCTAAAATGAGAAATAATTGATGTTGTACTTGCATTAAAGGAGGTAAATGGTTGACCGCTGCAATATTTTTGCTTTTGAGTTTGTGCGTAATATAGCTCACCTGAAAAGCATATAACGTAGCAATAATTAAAATACAATAAGCAATTAATGCAATAACAATATGGGCAACAAGTATTAATTCTTCATTGTTGGGTAATAAGTGTACTGTTGGTGGGATAAATAATGAGAGAATTAACCAAATGCCTGAAAAACTATACACAACAGGTAGTAATAAATTAGCTTTAAATTTTAATGCTAGTATCGTAACCGTAAGGGAAATAAGTAAAGTGACTAACGTCACCACATTAATTAGATTGAAATTTATTTCATCTGCTTGAATGAATAATAAATGATGCACTAATAAAGTGTTTATCATTATAGCACTAAAACCAAATGACATAGTTACATAATGATTGGGGCCACTGGGATGAAACAGCCGTGTTAATATTGCCAAAGTTGCAATAAAATAAGCAATAAATGCTGTTACTGAATATAAACTAATTAAATCCACAAAGCGCTCCACACGTTTTACATGCTATCTTAATTACAGGTATTAAAAGCCAAAATGAAAAAACATTTCGGTATGCTTTTTTCGTAGCACAGAGTTTACCATAAAGTTATAATGAGTAAATAAATCAAAAAATTAAAATAGCGGTTTTCGCATACACTTACTATCGCTATAATGGTACATAATTAGCACATTTACCCTTGCTTTTACGGCTACGTTACTAAAAGCATTCTTTATAAAGAGCATTACAGAGAGTCCTATGTTTGAAAACTTAACCGACCGTTTAACCAAAACGTTGAAAAATATTAGTGGCCGAGGTCGCTTAACTGAAGAAAATATAAAAGATACTTTACGTGAAGTGCGTATGGCATTGCTTGAAGCTGATGTCGCTTTACCTGTTATTAAAGAATTTATTGCCAAAGTAAAAGAACGCGCCATTGGCCAAGAAACATCTAACAGCCTAAATCCAGGACAAGTGTTTGTTAAAATAGTCCAGTCTGAACTCGAAAAAGCAATGGGCGAGTCTAATGAAGCATTAGATTTAAAAACTGCCCCACCGGCTGTTGTACTTATGGCTGGTTTACAAGGTGCGGGTAAAACCACCTCTGTTGCTAAATTGGCAAAATTTTTAAAAGAACGAGAAAAGAAAAAGGTCTTAGTAGTAAGTGCCGATGTTTATCGACCCGCAGCCATAAAACAACTTGAAACTTTAGCTAGCGAAATTGAGGTAGAATTCTTTCCTAGTGATATTAAACAAAAGCCTGTTGATATTGCCAATGCCGCCATTGCTCATGCTAAATTAAACTTTATTGATGTGTTGATTGTTGATACCGCAGGTCGCTTACACGTTGATGAGGCCATGATGGGCGAAATTCAAGAGTTACATAAAGCGATAAACCCTGTTGAAACTTTATTTACTGTCGATGCCATGACGGGACAAGATGCGGCGAATACCGCGAAGGCATTTAATGAAGCTTTACCTTTAACAGGGGTCATTTTAACTAAAACAGATGGTGATGCTCGCGGTGGTGCGGCGTTATCAATTCGTCATATTACAGGCAAACCGATTAAATTTTTAGGTGTTGGCGAAAAAATTGAAGCGTTAGAGCCGTTTCATCCTGAGCGAGTTGCCTCACGTATTTTAGGTATGGGTGATGTTTTATCGCTTATCGAAGAAGTAGAACAAAAAGTTGATCGCAAAAAAGCTGAAAAACTAGCGAAAAAAGTTAAAAGTGGCAAAGGCTTCGATTTAGAAGATTTTCGTGATCAGCTTGTACAAATGAAAAATATGGGCGGCATGATGGGCTTAATGGATAAGCTACCTGGCATGGGTAATATGTCAGCGCAAATTAAAGATCAGGTTAATGATAAAATGACTAATCAAATGGAAGCGATTATTAATTCAATGACTAAAGGTGAACGCCAACACCCTGATATTATTAAGGGCTCACGAAAACGTCGTATTGCAACAGGTTCTGGTACACAAATTCAAGATGTGAATCGTTTATTAAAACAATTTACCCAAATGCAAAAAATGATGAAAAAAATGTCAGGGAAAGGTGGAATGAAAAAAATGATGCGTGGTATGAAAGGCATGATGCCGCCAGGTGGTATGGGTGGTGGAATGTTTGGTCGTTAATCTTTATTGATAATTGATAACCATTATTAAAAAAAGATTCACCTTTTTTATTATTTTTTAAAACGCAGTTTTTACTGCGTTTTTTATTTTTCAGAGTGTAATTATTCTTGCAATCTCAATCAAAAAGCGTAGAATACGCGAGCTTTTCTGTCGCCTTGACATTATTTTATGTTGGGGTAAAACAGGAAATGTCTGGAAAACGTTTAGCACTTAAATAAATTTTATTTAATGTGTTTTTATTTAACATTAAAAAGTAGAGGACGGTATGGTTACCATTCGTTTAGCTCGTGGTGGCGCTAAAAAGCGTCCATTCTATCAGGTAGTTGTTGCAGACAGCCGTAATTCTCGCGATGGTCGTTTCATCGAGAAAGTTGGCTTTTTCAACCCTACAGCCCAAGGTCAAGCTGAAAAATTACGCTTAGATCTTGATCGTATCAACCATTGGGTTGGTCAAGGTGCTGGTTTATCTGATCGTGTGGCTAAATTAGTTAAAGATGCTCAAGCAGCAGCTTAATTAATTAGTACTTTTAGGAGATAAAGTGGAAAACATTGAACAACAAGTAACTTTGGGTAAAGTAGGCGCTGTTTACGGTATTAAAGGTTGGTTGAGAATTCATTCGTTTACCGATGATCCTGAAGCGATTTTAGACTATTTTCCTTGGTCTTTAAAATTAGGAAATAAAACACAAACAGTTGAAATAACTGATTGGCGTAAGCACAAAGGCTTAATTGTAAAAATTGCTGGTTATGACGACAGAGATCAAGCGCAAGCTTTAGTTGGCTCTGAAGTACAAGTAAACAGCGAAACGTTACCTGATTTACCCGACGGGGAATTTTATTGGCGTGACTTAATGGGCATGAGTGTTATAACGACAAATGGTTACGATCTTGGTGTGGTTTCCGACATAATGGAAACTGGCGCAAACGATGTACTGGTTGTGAAGGCTAATCGTAATGATGGCTTTGGTAAAAAAGAAAGGTTAATTCCTTATCTTTTTGAACAGGTGATCAAATCAGTTTGCCTGAAAACGAAAAAAATTAACGTAGACTGGGACCCAGGTTTCTAATTGGCTAATAGTAATGTTGTAAGTAACAACAAACGATGGTTTGGGGTGATAAGCCTTTTTCCTGAAATGTTTACTGCTATTACCGAGTATGGGGTGACAGGCCGAGCGATCCGTAATGAGTTAATTGAGTTTCATACGTGGAACCCAAGAGATTTTACTCATGATCGACACAGAACTGTAGATGACCGACCTTATGGTGGTGGTCCAGGAATGTTGATGATGGTACAACCATTACGCGATGCCATTCATGCTGCAAAAGCTGCGTGTCAGGCAACTCATCAAAAGAGTGCAAAGGTCATTTATTTGTCGCCACAAGGACGCAAGTTGGATCAAGCGGGTGTACGTGAATTAGCAAAGCAAGAGCGACTGCTATTTATAGCAGGTCGTTATGAAGGTATAGACGAACGCATTATTCAAGCTGAAGTAGATGAAGAATGGTCAGTTGGTGATTACGTGTTAAGTGGTGGAGAACTCCCTGCAATGACACTTATCGACGCGGTAGCGCGTTTTGTACCGGGTGTTTTAGGTCATAATCAATCAGCAGAGCAAGATTCTTTTTCTGATGGTTTATTAGATTGTCCTCATTATACTCGCCCTGAAGTATTGACAGACTGCTCAATAGAGCAAAATTCAGTGCCTAAGGTATTGCTAAGCGGAAATCACGAACATATTCGCCAATGGCGCCAATTTGAGTCATTAAAACGTACATGGGAACGGCGACCAGAACTTTTAACTAACCTAGCTCTGACAGCAGAGCAGCAAAAAATGCTGAAAACTATTAAGCTTAGTGCAAGTAAAAGTACAAGCCATAATAGTGAAAAGTAATTGTTGCTGATGACTGTGAAATCTAGGAAGAAGGTATAAAAAATGAGTAATATTATTGATCAGCTTGAAAAAGAGCAGATGAAAACAGATGTACCAAGTTTTGCCCCTGGTGATACTGTTGTGGTACAAGTAAAAGTTACCGAAGGTGACAAAACGCGTCTTCAAGCCTTTGAAGGTGTTGTACTTGCTATTAAAAATCGCGGTTTGAATTCAGCGTTTACAGTACGTAAAATTTCAAGCGGTGTTGGTGTTGAGCGTGTTTTCCAGACACATAGCCCAATTGTTGACTCAATCACAGTGAAACGCCGTGGTGATGTACGTCAAGCTAAACTTTACTACTTGCGTGAACTTTCTGGTAAGAAAGCTCGTATTAAAGAAAAATTGGCGAAAAAATAAGATAATCTCTTATTTTTTGACAATAAACAAAGCCCAAACAGCAATGCTTGGGCTTTGTTGTTTTTATCATAAAATTAAAATTATTTGTTGCCTGAATTCGCGTTGAGAAAACGGGCGATGACCGCAGGTAATTTTTGCGGTGCAGTGATCCGTACTTGCTTATTAATATTCATCCGACCAAAAACCACTTCTATTTGCGACTTTTTAACGGCAAATTCTCGTGCTAAAAATGCCACCATATGATCCGTTGCCTTACCACGTGTTGGCGCTGCGGTAACGCTTATTTTTAGTTGTTTGCCTTTCGCCTTACCAATAACATCGCGTTTAGCAGACGGTGTGCCTAAAATATTCAGCACTAAAATATCACCTTCAAAATGGCAGAAGCCTTTATCGCTTTGAGTTTCTTGATGCTCAGTTATTGCCGATAGGTTGTTTGTTTGCGCTTTGTTGCTACGTTTGTTTTTTTTGGCCATGGTGTTTAAGGGGCAGCTCGCTAAATTTCTGATTTATGCGTTAAAATTGTAGGTCGCAGCTTGCTGCGACAAATAACAAATATTAGGCATTTTTGACCATCGAATAGTTACATTTATTAATGTGAACTGCCACACTCTCCTTTACCACCACAACAGTCATCATTAGACGATTTTTCATCTTCATGTTCATGACCGCCACAACAGCCGCTATCTTCATGATTATGTTGATCATGGTTGTGACCACAACCACCTGCCGCATGGACATGGCCATGAGCTAGTTCTTCTTCAGTTGCGGCTCTAACATCTAAAATATCTACTTCAAATTTAAGATCAATACCTGCTAATGGATGATTACCATCTACGGTAATTTCATCATCTGTCATATTAACCACAATAACAGTCTGCTCACCTTCATCGGTAGTCGCGCGTAATTGTGAACCTACTTGTAAATCTTCAATACCTGCGAAAGCTTCTTTAGGCAAGGTTTGTACAAAACCATCGTGACGTTGACCGTAGGCATCATCAGCTGCTACTTCCACTTCAAATTTATCACCCATAGTATGACCTTCAAGTGCTGTTTCAAGCCCTTTTATCATATAACCCGTTCCTTGAATTATTGCTAATGGGTCATGATCATAAGAGCTGTCGATAAGAGTGTCTTCACTATCTGATACACTATAATGCATGGTGACAACGGTATTTTTTGTGATTTTCATAAATAGCCTTTCTTTTTTGTTTTGTTTAGTTTGTTTTAGTCTTGTTGAATTAATGTGTACGGCAATGGCTCTATTGATAAGGGTGCATATTGTTCATCGTTAATTTTTAGTCGTAGTGTGCTTTCATCATTTATATCACTCGCTAATATGGCTTGAAGATAAATTTGTCCGCAATCAGCTTGATAATAGCTTAATATATTACCAGCACGGCGCCAATTATCACCGAGTTGTAATTCTATCGTGGTATGTTCATTAAGGGGCGTTTTAACTTTAGTTGATAAGGTAAATAATGCTCGCTTATTCCGCCCTAAATATTGCATACGTGCTACAGTTTCTTGCCCTAAATAACAACCTTTCGTAAAACTAATGCCATTAATCGCCTGTACATTTAGCATTTGTGGCACATATTCACCGATAACACTTTGATTCATTAATGGAAAACCCGTTAATATTTCATGTAAATTCCATAGTTCTTCTTTAAAAATAGGTAAAATAAAATTAGCGGCAATAGTTTTAATATTTTCTTTACTATCAATAAGTAAGTAGCGTTGTTGTTGTTTTGCTGGTGTTATTTGCGGTAATGTTTCGTTAGCGATATAAATTAAGGTCGTTGTGCCTGATTGCACAACAGGTGACATACTGTCAGGAATTTGCTTAAACTGTTGTTTGAGCCTTTGCTCTGCTTGAGTACCAACCAAAGCATAACTTGAAAAATCATTTGCTTGTTCTATGCTAACCTTGGCAAAAACACCAAATTTTTGTAATGCGGCTAATGACGCGCTTAACGTTGCTTGGGGTTGTAATAACCAAAGAGCATTGTCACGCTTAAATAGCCTAAAAATAGAAAACATTTTTCCTTTAGCATCACAATGAGCACCATTTAATAGTGAATTTTCAGTTAATTGAGTTACATCACAAGTTACTTGTCCTTGTAAATAACTCTCTTTATCTTCCCCTGATAAATAAATTGCTGATAGATTATTAACTTGAATGAGATAATTGTCGGCTAATTCATTCACTGAAGGGCGTTTATTTTCGATAGTTAATGACATGATGTTTAATTTGCTATAAAAATAATGAGATAACAACAATATTGTGGTTAATAATTTAAATTACAAGTCATGGTGTTAATTGATTTGAGTTTATTTTACAATATTACCAATTTTATATTATTTAGGATCAAAAATGACGATAGCAGCAGATAAAGCGCGTTTAAAATGGGCTTGTCGACGTGGTATGTTAGAGCTTGATGTATTATTTATGCCATTTGTTGATGAAGCATACGAGCATTTAACTGAAGATAAGCGTATTACCTTTGAGCGTTTATTAGAATGTGATGATCCTGAGTTATTTGCATGGTTTATGGGACATGAAGCGTGTAAAGATGAACAGCTTAATGCAATGGTGCAATTTATTTTAAATAGAGTGAAAGTTTAATAAATTTTTACTGAGACTTACATGGATGTTAAACAGCCTCAATATTCACCACAAGGTGCTTTATTTAATGCTAATTCGGTTTATAAAATAACGCTCTTGTCGTCGAAGTTGGCTCGTTATGGCCAATTTTTATTATCCTTAATAGTGGCCACATTAGCAGCCTTGTTACTACACGAACAAGCTATTTATACTCAATTATTGTTTTTTATATTAACGGTTATAATGCTTCGCTTGGTGCAAAAAAAGATACAAAAACAAAAAAGAATTCCTCGCGTGTTTACTACCTTTACGCTTGATGTTGCAGGAAAATGTACTTTTATTAAAAATGATTGTGCAAAAGAAGATTGTTTACTCACAAGACCAGATAATGTAATAAGCTTATCTCGGCAATTAAGTGCTCGTTCACGGATCAGCTTTTTAGGGTTTTGGTTATATTTTGAAGACGAAAATAAAGAACAATCCAACCAACTAATAACGCAAAATATGGCAACCTTAATGTTGCCACAACCTTGGTTTATTTTTCATGATAGTTTATCCGAACAAGATTTTTCACGTCTTGCACGAGTGATTAATAGCCTACCAATCATTCAAAAAAAAGCGCAGAAAGCTAATTAACAGGTATTAAAATGGTTGTGTTAATCGTATCGGCTAAATTAGGATAATCTAAAGTATAGTGTAAACCTCTACTTTCTTTTCTGCTCATTGCACTTTTTATTATTAATTCAGCAACTTGAACTAGATTTCTTAATTCTAATAAGTTATTGCTTACTTTAAAGTTACAATAATATTCATCTATTTCACGCTGTAACAATTCGACTCGATGTAAGGCACGCTCTAGGCGTTTTGTGGTGCGTACAATGCCGACATAATCCCACATAAATAAACGTAATTCATGCCAGTTATGCTGAATAACCACCTCTTCATCAGAGTCGGTAACGCGGCTTTCATCCCAGAGAGGTAACTTTAAATACTTTTTATTATGATCTAATGTTTTTTCAATATCTTGTGCGGCAGCGCGGGCAAAAACTAAACATTCTAAAATTGAATTACTTGCCAAGCGGTTTGCGCCATGTAAACCCGTATAAGAAACTTCACCAATGGCATATAAATTATTTATATCTGTTTGCCCTTGCTGATTTATCATTACACCACCACAGGTATAATGCGCTGCTGGTACTATAGGTAATGGCTGCTTAGTCATATCAATGCCTAATTGTTTGGTGCGTTGATAAATAGTGGGGAAATGTTGTTGAATAAATTCACTGCTTTTATGACTAATATCTAAATACATACAATCAGCGCCTAAACGCTTCATTTCGTAATCGATTGCTCTAGCCACAATATCTCGGGGAGCTAATTCAGCACGTTCGTCAAATTCTGGCATAAATCGACTACCGTCAGGACGACGTAAAATAGCCCCTTCACCACGTAATGCTTCGGTTAATAAAAAAGTACCAGCATCAGGATGAAATAAACAAGTAGGATGAAATTGATTAAATTCCATATTGGCAACACGACAGCCAGCTCGCCACGCCATGGCAATACCATCACCACTAGCAATGTCAGGATTTGAAGTATATTGATAAACTTTGCTGGCACCACCTGTGGCTAAAATAATTTTTTTAGCATGAATACTTTCAACTTTTTCGTTGTTACGGTTCCAAATATAAGCACCAATACAGTGTTTTTTATTGCGATGGTTTTTATGGTCGTAAGTACAAATTAAATCGATGGCATTAAAACGTTCAAAAACTCTAATACGACTATGTTGAGTTACCCTATCAACTAAAGTGGTTTGTATGGCTTTACCCGTTGCATCAGCGGCATGTAAAATTCGACGGTGACTATGACCACCTTCACGAGTTAAATGATATTTAGTTGTACTATCGGTTGACTCTTCTTGGTCAAAATGAACCCCTTGATTAATTAACCATTCTAAGCAGTCATGCGCGTTTTCTGCGGTATATCGAACGGCGGCTTCATCGCATAAACCAGCACCCGCAATTAAAGTATCATTCACATGATCCTCAACATTATCGTGCTCATCAAAAACAGCAGCAACACCACCTTGTGCATAATAAGTTGACCCTTCATTAATAGCGCCTTTACTTAGCACAATGACATCGGCATTTTCAGCTAAATGTAAAGCTAATGATAAACCTGCGGCACCACTGCCAATAATTAGTACGTCACAATTGTGTTGTCGATTCATAAATAGTTGGTTTTCGTGTACTCTATAGAGGATGATAATTTTAGCGTTATTTAGCGTTAATTACACCCATTTAATGCTTAAATTCAACCATCATGCTTGATAATGACTCAAGTTAGTGGGTTAGAGCACACATTAATTTTAAATAATTTTAAATAAATTGTAATAAGTTGAAACTTTTTAATAAAAGCGCAGTCCTAATTGATGCGTTTATATTGAGCCAAGTTTTTTAGGTAGCTATAAAGAGTGATAAATATAGTTATAGGATTGTGATTAGGAGATATGGCTCGCATGAGCGAACAAAACGTTGACCAAGTATTGGTTGAGCGGGTACAGCGTGGAGATAAAAATGCTTTTAACTTATTAGTGACAAAATATCAGCATAAAGTTGCTAATTTAGTTTCTCGATATGTCAAAAATCAAGCCGATGTTGCTGATGTAGTACAAGAAGCATTTATTAAAGCCTATCGTGCTTTACCTAATTTTAGGGGCGAGAGCGCGTTTTATACCTGGTTATATAGAATAGCGGTAAATAGTGCTAAAAACTATTTAGTTGCCAAAGGGCGAAAACCGCCAGGATCAGATATTGAAATTGATGATGCTGAAAATTATGATAGTGGTGATGCATTAAGAGAGCACGCTTCACCTGAAAAGTTATTATTAACAAGTGAAATAAAAAAAATTATTTTTGCAACCATGGAACAATTGCCTGAAGATTTACGCGTAGCGATTAACTTACGCGAATTAGAAGGGTTAAGTTATGAAGAAATTGCAGAAATTATGGGGTGTCCTGTTGGTACCGTAAGATCACGTATTTTTAGAGCGCGTGATGCTATCGATAAAAAGATACGCCCACTTTTACAGAAATAATAAAGGCAATAACAGCAAATAATTGCTCGAGTTGCGCAACCAAATTAATGGTGCTAACGTGTTAATTAAATTTTATGAGTTAACACGTCATGTTAAACAGTAATAAGCATAACTTTTCTTAATTGATTTGTTATTAATATACTAATAATTAAGGTGTTTTTATGAGTGAAAGTAAGTTTGAGACAGTCTCGTTGTTAGTTGACAATTATCAACGTAATGATGACAACTTTGATGAAGCTATATTTGATTTAATCGAAGATGAACAACTGTCCGATACTTGGGAACGTTACCAGCTATTGGGTGATGTTATCCGCGGGGAAGCAGAAACAAGCTTACCGAGTGATTTTTCAACTAAAATAGCACAAGCTATTGCTGAAGAGCCAACCATCTTAGCTCCTGTACATAAAATTTCCAGTAAAGTGCTGTTAAAAGCTAAAGTCGTTAATTTATTTAAACCTGTAGGTCAATTTGCTATTGCGGCTTCTGCTGCTGCATTGATGATTTTTGGGGTTCAACACAATACAAATGACAATAATGCTTCGGGGGTTATGTCTAATCCTGTTATACAAACGACACCTTTTGGTGGCATTGCTGATCCCGTGAGTTTAAACTTTCAACAACCTGATATTAAAGCACAAAAAAGAGCTTACATTGAACAACAGCGTCGTTTTCAAGCGTTATTATCTGATCACCAACGTCAAATTAAATTAGTGAACGAAGCGCCCAATAAGTCACTTAAACAACATAAGGTAGAAGACACGCCTAAATGAAATTAATATTCACCACTAAGTATTATGGCCTAATACTCTTATTAGGCATCTTAATGATGCCTAATACTTATGCTGCTACAAGTGACAACATCTCAGCCAAAGCGTGGCTAACACAACTATCCAAAGCATTACAAAGTTTAAACTTTAGTACCTCTTTTGTCGTCGTTAAAAATAATCAAGCAGAGCCTTATCATTGGTACCATGGTGTAGATAAACAAGGCACTGAACTTGAAGTGCTTTCAGTATTAAATGGTCCTCGTCGTGATACATTACGCAAAGGTAATGTCGTTAGTTATTTAGAACCGGACACTCAACCTTATTCAGTTAATAGTACTAATATTAGCGGTCCTATCCCGAGCATATTTAGACAAAATATTGATGTTTTAGCTAAAAATTATGATTTTGTCTCTGTTGGAAAAAGCCGTATATTAGGGCGTCCAGCACAAATTATTCGTATTGTTCCTAAAGATGATCATCGTTATGGTTATTGGGTGTGGCTTGATCAGCAGTCTGGTTTATTATTAAAAATAGCAATGATCACGCGTAAAGGTCATTTATTAGAGCAAATTCAATTTACTTCTCTTGATGTAACGCCACATTTATCAAAAAGTTTAGAAAATTTAGCTAAAGCAAAATTACCTAAAGTGATTGATATTCCTAAAGCTAGCGCAGCTAATGATTTTGCTTGGCAGGTAAATTGGTTACCTTTAGGGTTTGAGCGAATTAAGGCTGATCATCATAGTATAAAACTAACTAAACAACGTGTTGAATTTATGCAGTTTAGTGATAGTTTAGTCAATGTATCTGTTTATGTGAGCCCTAGTACAGTTAAAACTCGCCCGATTGAATACGTTAAAGACGGTGCAATCATTGTATTAAACCAAGTGGTTAATGGGCACGAAATTAGTGTTGTGGGTAAGATCCCTGCGAATACTGCTAAAGCGATTGCGGACTCAGTATCATTTCGTAATATAACTAATTAACGAAAATAATAATTTTGCTGGTAGATAATTAGAAGATAACATAAGTGGTTATTAAAAATGATGAAAGAACGTGCCGTTGTTATTGCAATAAAAGGTAGTGACATCATAGTACAAAGTACAATAAAATCCACCTGTAGCACGTGTCATCAAGTTGATTCATGTGGCAGTGGTCAAGTGGCTAAAGCAATTCCCCATAAAACTTTAACAACACAGTTAAAGCATACTAATCACACTGTAGTGGTTGGTGATGAAGTTATTTTAGGGATCCCAGAAAAAGACATTTTACAAACGGCTTGGCAAGTTTATTTATGGCCAATTATCGGCTTAATTACTTTTGCAGCTTTGGGACAATGGTTGATGTTACATCATTATTTATCTTATGAACCCTTGGCAATAGTACTTTCTATAATGGGTGGTTATGCTGGATTTAAACTAGCACAATTAAAGCAAAAGCAACGCAATAATAATGACTGGTTAGCACCTAAATTATTATCGGTTGTGGCAAAAAAAATTCCAGTAACACAAATTCCAACAAAATAAACTGAATAATCGGCGGAATTTCTAGCCGTCGCCTCTTAAATTCGGTAAAATCTCGCCATTATTGAATTACTAACGCTGATCCCTACTGCTATTAAAATGACAAAGCCTTTAACAATCAAACATATACGTAACTTTTCAATCATTGCTCATATTGACCACGGTAAATCTACGTTGTCAGATCGCTTAATTCAACATTGTGGTGGCTTACAAGAGCGCGAAATGGAAGCGCAAGTACTCGACTCGATGGATATTGAGCGAGAACGTGGCATCACTATTAAAGCACAAAGTGTGACGTTAGATTACGAAGCTAAAGATGGCGAAACCTATCAATTAAACTTTATTGACACGCCTGGTCATGTGGATTTTTCATATGAAGTTTCACGCTCGCTTGCTTCGTGTGAGGGCGCATTATTAGTTGTTGATGCGGGACAAGGTGTTGAGGCGCAAACCGTAGCCAATTGTTATACCGCAATTGAAATGGATCTCGAAGTTTTACCCATTTTAAATAAAATTGATTTACCACAGGCTGATCCTGATAGAGTTTGTGAAGAAATAGAAGATATTATTGGTATAGATGCGACTGAAGCAGTGCCTTGTTCAGCCAAAACGGGTGTCGGTATTGAAGATGTTTTAGAAATTATAGTTAAAAATATCCCACCACCAGTTGGCGATCCAAATGCTAATTTGCAAGCCTTAATTATTGACTCATGGTTCGACAATTATCAAGGTGTCGTGTCATTAGTACGAGTGATGAATGGCGAAGTGAAAAAAGGCGATAAAATGTTGGTTATGTCGACAGGACAAACTCACATTATTGATAAAGTTGGTGTTTTTACACCAAAACAAACCGAAACAGGTATTTTAAAAACAGGTGAAGTTGGTTTTATTATTGCTGGTATTAAAGAAATTCATGGTGCGCCAGTAGGTGATACCTTAACTATTGCTAAAAATGCTGCCGTAGAGCCATTACCAGGCTTTAAAAAAGTACAACCACAAGTGTATGCGGGTATTTTTCCTATCAGTTCAGATGATTATGAAAATTTTCGCGATGCCTTAAATAAACTGAGTCTTAATGATGCTTCATTATTTTTTGAACCTGAAAATTCATCAGCATTAGGCTTTGGTTTTCGTATTGGCTTTTTGGGTATGCTGCACATGGAGATCGTTCAAGAACGCTTAGCGCGTGAATATGATCTTGATTTGATCACCACAGCACCTACAGTAAACTATGAAATTGTCTGTACTAACGGTGATGTGTTATCTATTGATAACCCATCTGATTTACCGGCCGTTAATAATATTGACGAAATACGTGAACCTATTGTTCAGGCTAATATTTTAGTACCACAAGAGCATTTAGGTAATGTAATTACCTTATGTATTCAAAAACGTGGTGTACAAAAAGACATTATTTATCATGGTAATCAAGTTGCCGTTACTTATGAAATTCCAATGGCTGAAGTAGTAATGGACTTTTTTGATAAATTAAAATCAACAAGTCGTGGTTATGCGTCTTTAGATTATCATTTTATTCGTTTTGAGCCAGCAGACATGGTACGTGTTGATGTGATGATTAATGGCGAGCGTGTTGATGCCCTTGCAATGATCACTCATAGAACTAATTCAGTCGCGCGAGGTCGAAACTTAGTTGATAAGTTAAAAGAATTAATTCATCGTCAAATGTTTGATATTGCTATTCAAGCAGCAATAGGTAATAACATTATTGCTCGTACCACGGTAAAACAAATGCGTAAAAATGTAATCGCAAAATGTTATGGCGGTGATATTAGTCGTAAGAAAAAATTATTACAAAAACAAAAAGAGGGTAAAAAGCGCATGAAACAGCTTGGTAATGTTGAAGTGCCACAAGAAGCGTTTTTAGCTGTGCTTAAATTAGATAATTAATTAAGTACAATAGTCTTAAATAATAAAACAGAGGATTTATGGCCGTTTATTTTTCCATTTTTTTAGTCATAGTTACAGTACTTACTGGAGCTATTTGGTTGCTAGATAAATTTTATCTAGCTGGGCAAAGGCAATTAAAGTTAGTAACAGCACAACAGCAATGTAATGGCAGTTTAAGTGAAGAGGTGGCTGAAAAAATTACTGAACCCTCTGCATTTGTTGATACTTCAGTGCAAGTCTTCCCTGTTATTGCTTTTGTGTTGATTTTACGCTCCTTTTTATGGGAACCGTTTCAAATTCCATCAGGTTCAATGATGCCAACATTACTCGATGGTGATTTTATTTTAGTTAATAAATTTAATTATGGTTTGCGCGATCCAGTAACACAGACTAAATTTTTAAATGTTGGTGAACCAAAACGCGGTGATGTTCTTGTTTTTAAATATCCCAATAACCCAAAAATTGATTACATAAAACGCGTTATAGGTTTACCAGGCGACCGTATTATTTATCGAAATAAAACTTTGTACATTAAACCTGCTTGTAAAGATACAACTAAAGTGTGCCCAGGTTTTACTCAGGTTGTAACTAAGTTTAAAAAGCCAAGCGAAAGCCCTGATGGTTCGTATGGCTTAAATAGATACACAGAGTTTCTACCCAATAAAACTCATGACATTTTAATTGATCCGCGGGTGTTGCCTCGTACTCAAATGTACTGTTCACAAGCTAATGGACGTTTATGTGAGCAACCAGGAACCCAGAAAGATGAGTTTGTCGTGCCACAAGGAAATTATTTTGTGATGGGTGATAACCGTGATAATAGTGCTGATAGCCGCTATTGGGGTTTTGTTCCAGAAAAAAATATAGTCGGGAAAGCGGTTTTTATTTGGATGAGTTTTGATTTTGAACGCACACCTGATGACTTTTTACCCCATTGGATCCCAACCGGTGTTCGTTTTAGTCGCTTAGGGCCCATTAACTAACTCTTTAAGTGTTAGTGTGAATTAAATGAGAAATATCATTGAGTAAACAAGTAAAAAAGCAGCCAGTTAAACAACAAGGTAAGCAGCAAAACAAGCCATGGTCACTGCAAAAACAGCGTCTTCATCAGCAGCTAAGCAAACGTTTAGGGTATCAGTTTAATAATGATAAATTATTAGAGCAAGCCTTAACACACCGTAGTGCTAAAGGCTCGCATAATGAGCGTTTAGAATTCTTAGGGGATTCAGTATTAGGGTTCGTTATTGCTGAAAATTTATATCAAAAATTTCCTCAAAGTAGTGAAGGTGAATTAACCCGTATGCGTTCTAGTTTGGTCAAAGGGGTTACCTTAGCTGATTTAGCTCGAGAGTTTAATTTAGGTGATTATTTGATTTTAGGTCCAGGAGAGCTTAAAAGCGGTGGTTTTCGTCGTGATTCTATTTTAGAAGATGCCATTGAAGCCATCATTGGTGCTGTTTTTCTTGATGCTGATATAGATACGGTTAAAACCATTATTTTACAATGGTTTGAATCAAGATTAGTTAAAATAAATCCCGAGAATGAACAAAAAGATCCTAAATCACGTTTACAAGAATATTTACAAGGTCGCCAAATTCCTTTACCTCAGTATGAAGTCATACAAATTACAGGGCAATCGCATCAACAAGAATTTACGGTGCGTTGTAGTAGTGAAAAACTAGCGATAGAAGTTATAACAAAAGGCGCAAGCCGTCGTAAAGCTGAGCAAGAAGGTGCTTTACAATTATTGGAAAAAATTCAACATGGCAAATAGCAGCACAGACAGCCCATCATCAAAGCAGCATTGTGGTTTAATTGCTATTGTAGGTCGTCCTAATGTCGGTAAATCAACATTATTAAATACCTTATTAGGGCAAAAAATTAGCATTACATCACGTAAGCCTCAAACAACAAGACACCGTATTTTAGGTATTTTAACAGAAGCTGATCACCAAGCTATTTTATTAGATACACCAGGTTTACACGCTGAAGAAAAACGCGCTATTAATCGTTTAATGAATCGTGCGGCGAGTAGTTCTATTGCTGAAGTTGAATTGGTATTATTTTTAGTTGAAGGTACTCACTGGACTAGTGATGATGAATTAGTATTACAGAAAATTAAAAATGCTAAAGTTCCTTGCGTACTCGTCATTAATAAAATAGATAATGTACAAGATAAAGAGCTGTTATTGCCGCATTTACAAAAGTTAGGCGCAATGTATGACTTTAACCAAGTGATCCCTATTTCGGCCAGTAAAGGTGATAATGTCGATAAAATCAAACAACTTTGCTTTGATTCGTTACCGATAAGTGAATTTTGGTTTCCTGAAGATTATGTTACCGATCGTTCTAGTCGCTTTATGGCTTCTGAAATTATTCGTGAAAAATTAATGCGTTTTACTGGAGACGAATTACCTTATTCAACCACTGTAGAAATAGAGCAATTTAAACAAGATGATAAGGGTATTTTACATATTAATGCCTTAATTTTAATTGAACGAAAAAGCCAAAAGCGCATGGTCATAGGCAATAAAGGTGAACGTTTAAAAACAATCGGTCAAGAAGCTCGTCGAGATATGGAAGAAATGTTTGGACAGAAAGTATTTTTAGAAACTTGGGTTAAAGTAAAATCTGGCTGGGCTGATGATGAACGTGCATTACGCTCTTTAGGCTATGGCGATGATTATTCAAGCTAATTAACCCAATGGCAACAATAAATGAAGTTGAACAGCGAGCATTTTTATTACATACTCGCCCATATCAAGATCATAATTGTATTGTTGAATTGCTGACCGAATTTGATGGTAAGGTAAGTGCGATAGCCTATACAGGTAAAGGTTATAAAAATAATAAAAAAGCGCTGTTGCAACCATTTCATCCTTTAACTGTTTTATTGAAAGGGCGCAACGCGCTAAAAAATCTCAGTCGCGTTGAATCCCATCAAAAATCATTTAATATCAGTGGCAATTATTTATTTAGTGGTTTTTATTTAAATGAATTACTGGTACGTTTACTCACCGAACAACATCCTTGTGATGAATTATTTCACCACTATCAACAAAGCTTACATGATTTAGCATTAAGCAAACCCCTTGAAAATATTTTGCGTAGTTTTGAAATGACTCTGTTAACTGAGCTTGGAGTCTTATTTGATTTTTCAAAATTACAAGAATTTAGTTTACTAACACAGCAAGATGAACAGGGGTTTGAATTAAATAAAAGTGTCGATACTGTTTATTTTTCAGCAGAATTAGGCTTTATGCCTGTACTAAACAAGCAGCAACTTCCTTGTTATACTGCCACTTATGCTATTAATCATTTACTTGCAATTGCCACACAATGTTTAGATGATGCGGCTGTTATGTACACATATAAGCGATTAATGCGGCAAATAATTAATGGCTTATTAGGAAATAAGCCGTTAAATAGTCGAAAATTTTTTAAATAACTTTTTAATGGGTTTTATTTCATTGTGATTAAAACTCTTTTAAGGAAATAAGCTATGAGTGATATTTTATTAGGCGTTAATGTTGACCATATTGCCACTCTTCGCCAAGCGCGTGGCACTAATTACCCAGATCCGGTTCATGCAGCGGCAGTCGCTGAGCACGCTGGAGCTGATGGTATTACGGTACATTTACGTGAAGATAGACGGCACATACAAGATAGAGACATATATCTTTTAAAGCAAACGCTACAAACACGAATGAACTTTGAGATGGCCGTTACCGATGAAATGTTGGCTATTGCTTGTGAAGTTCAACCAGAATTTTGTTGTTTAGTCCCTGAAAAACGTGAGGAGTTAACAACCGAAGGTGGTTTAGACGTGGTAAGTCAGTTAACCAAAGTGACACAAGCGGTAACCCAATTAACTCATGCCGGCATTAAAGTGAGTTTGTTTATTGATGCAGACAAAGCACAAATTGATGCAGCTGTTGCGAGTAAAGCGCCTTATATTGAAATTCATACGGGCCATTACGCTGATGAAACGAATGAAGATAAACAAGCAGAAAAACTTGCTCGTTTAATTGAAGGCATTAAGTATGCTCATTCGCTTGGTTTAAAAGTTAATGCGGGTCATGGTTTAAATTATTTTAATGTTAAGCCAATCGCTAAAATAGCTGAAATTGTCGAGTTAAATATTGGTCATGCCATTATCGCTCGTGCTGCTATTGATGGTTTAGGTAAAGCGGTTAACGATATGAAAAAGCTAATGATTGAAGCGCGTAATGGTTAATTTATTACTAAAGCTATTAGTGGCGAGAAAAGCATAAAATGTCTGTTGTTGGCATAGGAACAGACATTATTGACGTTACTCGAATCGTTAAAATGAAAGAGGGGGTGCGAGAAAAATTAGCGCAACGTATTCTTACCCTAAATGAATTAACTCGTTATCGTGAATTAAACTATTCCGCTGCTTTTTTAGCGAAGCGATGGGCTGCTAAAGAAGCGGCATCTAAAGCGCTTGGTCGCGGCATTGCTGATGGTCTTTCTTTTCAATATTTTGAAATTTCTTCACTGGCAACTGGACAACCTGTTTTAACATTAACTGATAGAGCATTAGTTATAGCCAAAGAGTTAGGAGCTAACTCTTGGCATATTTCTATTGCGGATGAAAAGAAATATGCGACAGCTTTTGTTGTCTTGTCGCAATAATACCAAATTTGGTATAACCCTGAGATACCCTCAAAATATTTATTGAACATTACTGTGCTATTGTTCAAAAAATAACCTACAATTAACTGAGTGAGTATTAATATTGTAGTGATGGGGGTTTTGTATGCAGGCACAAAATAAACAAGCTCAAAGTAATCAGATGCTTGAAAGACGTACCGATTCACCAGAGCAATCGCTATGGTGGTCTAAGCTTTC
>WGGB01000049.1 GCA_015491935.1 Alteromonadaceae bacterium | reverse complement strand
CCCAAGAACTACTATCCCCTTCTTGTTCAATAACTTCACGGATAGCCTGCGCATTTTGATCAATTATAGAGGTAAAAGGAATAATATAAATAATACGATCCAATTGATGAACTTTAGCGTGATGCAGTGCATATCTTAGACTTGAGTAAGTTTTTCCACCACCCGTTGGTACTGTTAAGCTATATATTCCTTGCGGCTCATTTGCTTTTTCAAAACAGTTTTTTGATATTTTATTTCTAATATCATTAATAGCATTATTAACTTTTAATTCACTGAAAAATGTTTCTGCACGCTGACAAGCTAATTTCCAATCAGGCTGAAGTTGTTCCCTCAGTTGTTTATTTTGAGGGAAATCAAAATCAGCGCTACTGATGCGATCTGCATCAATCAAACAGCTAAACATAAATTTAATGTATAAGCCTAAATTAAAACTTTGTGATAAATCACTTGTCTTAAAGCCATTTTGTTTATCTGCACTTATCATTTTTATAAATGAAAGTGAATCATCGAGTAAATTCGATGCTACTAATGCATTTGCCTGATCAACTGTTTCTTTATCTGCATGTTGAATACATTCTGCTAGGTTAGTTTTTTCATCTTCTTTTTTGATCCGTCGAATAAAACCTGTACTTATTGAACTTTCAAGACTATCAATCAAACCACTATGGTGCGAGGCCACACATTGAGCTAATCCTTGTATTAAAGCAAAAGCATGTTGTGCCTGCACACTATTTCTATCTGGATATTGTTTTGAAATAACAGCTAAAAGATTGTTAAATAACCATTGCGCGCCCGCAGTTGAATGATCAACTTTACCTTTTAATACTTGGGCATTTACATATTTTTCATCACCTGAATCAATTAAACCCACGGCTGATTTAATATAAGTTTGAAACGCTTGACTATATTTACCAAAATCATGCAATAAACCGATTAAACAGCCTGCTTGTTGTTGATTAATTTTACTAGCAAATAAGCCAGCTAAATCATGCACCTCGAAAAGGTGTTCTTTTACACTTTGATGGTTAATACCATCTTTAGCAGGATGTGCGATAAACATTTTATATATTCCTTTTAATCCATTTATTACTTATTTCTATCTTATCTAAACAACCTTCCTATTCAATACTGTACTTTTAACCCGTAAAAAAACTATGTAGGTCTTGCCTTTAAAAGATACTGAAATAAATTCAGCATGACGTATAAGCTCCCGTATAAAAACATTACGGGATGACGATTTGCCAAATATCACAGAATGACAGTTTTCATTATTATTTCGGTAAATAGCGGCTGATCCTTTTTTGGCACTCGGGTGTTAATATTATTTGCTGTTCTTCTGGGGTGTTTTTGTAACCGTCAATACGCAGACGAAGTAGTAAATAATTTACTAATGCGGCGCGAGTGGTGATGGTTTTAATGCCGTTGGTCATTTGAAAATCGTTGGCGATGATTTGTTGCTGTTTTTCGTTTAAACGTGGATCAGGCTGAATGACAATATCAACCATAGTTTGCCATTTTTCATCCTGTGCAGCTGTGGTCGTTGCTTTACCTTCAAAGACAGCTTCGCCATTAAAGCGTGATAGTGTGAAGTCTCGAAACGATTCGTTTTTACGACAATAAGCACGAATATGCCAACGTAATCCGTCAAAAATAAGTGCGTGTGGTTCTATAATTCTATCGAGATAATCAGGGCTAGAAAGTGAGATGTAGCCAATATCAATGGCAAGTTTTTCTCGCATCGCTTTTAAAATAGGACGTACTTGTTCAGCGTGAATATTACGCAATGGCGCTTCAACTTCTAACGCACAAACCGCTAGCTTTGAATTTTTTGTATTATTACTTGTTGCCACAGTATGTAAATAATCAGCGAAATCAGTCTGATTGCTTGATGCATTAAAGCTTTCGTTGATTAAAAACGCTTTCGCAGATTGATCATAACTTATATTGTTTGGATATTGCTGGCGATATTCTTTGAGTAAGTTACTGGCATGAGCACGAGTAATATTATATTTATCAGTAAGGTGGGTAGCATTTATTTGCCCTTCCCACCATATTAGTTGTTCAATGAAATGAAAGCGTGAATTG
>WGGB01000048.1 GCA_015491935.1 Alteromonadaceae bacterium | reverse complement strand
TTAATAACGGCTCTATTATAAAAAAATCATCAATATTTAGCTATAAAAATTATCTTTTCAAGTGAATTACTTGTATATACAAGTGAATTGTGAGAAATTGTATATACAAGTTGTTAAAGCTCACTTTAACCAAAATAGCACAAGATAAAATAAGATGAAGCCAGCAAAATTTATCATTATTAAGCAATATATTTGTCAGAAAATTGAATCAGGACAATGGTCGCAACATAGTAAAGTGCCCTCTGAAAATGAACTGGCGATGCAATTTAATGTGAGTCGCATGACCGCTCGTCGCGCTTTGCAAGAATTAACCGAGCAAGGTACTTTAGTGCGTTCACAAGGCGCTGGCACTTTTGTTGCTAGTTTTAAATCTCAATCATCTGTACTTGAAATCAAAAATATTGCTGATGAAGTGCAAAGTCGCAACCACCAACACAGTGCCAAACAACTTAGTGTTAAAACGGTTAAAGCGAATGAAGAAGTCGCTATTCAACTTAATGTCACTGAAAATACTGAGGTTTATTATTCTGAAGTCTTGCATTTTGAAACACTACAATCTGGCGAGCAATTTCCCATTCAATTAGAGCAACGTTATGTTAATCCTAATTTAGTGCCTAATTATCTTATTCAAAATTTTTCCAAAATAACCGCCCATGAATATTTATCGAGTGAAGCACCATTAACAGAAGCAACCCATGAAATTGAAGCGATAAATGCTGGTGAGCAATTAAGTCAATTATTGGCGATAAATGGTCAACAAGCTTGTTTACAAATAAAACGACGTACGTGGTCAAGCCAAGGCGTGGTCAGTTTTGCCATATTAACTTCACCTGGCGACAAATACCGCCTAGGTGGGCATTTAACCTTTTAAATATTTTTATAATGTGTGGATAAATTTCGCACTATACTCAACTCATATTTTTTGTAGAGGAACCATCATGACAGAGTTAAATCGATTAGATACCAGTCGAGATATTAAAGCGCCACATGGCAGTACTATCACAGCTAAAAGTTGGTTAACAGAAGCGGCTAAACGTATGTTAATGAATAACTTAGATGCTGAAGTTGCTGAGCATCCACATTCGTTAGTGGTTTATGGTGGTATTGGTCGTGCAGCACGTAATTGGGCGTGTTATGACAAAATTATTGAAGTACTAAATCGTCTAGAAGATGATGAAACGTTAATGGTGCAATCAGGTAAGCCTGTTGGCGTTTTTAAAACTCATGCCGATGCACCGCGCGTATTAATTGCAAATTCAAACTTAGTACCTCATTGGGCTAACTGGGAACACTTTAACGAATTAGATAAACAAGGTTTGATGATGTACGGTCAAATGACCGCAGGCTCTTGGATCTATATTGGCTCGCAAGGCATAGTGCAAGGTACTTACGAAACTTTTGCGGCGATGGCAAAACAACATTTTGGTGGTAATGCTAAAGGTAAGTGGGTACTTACTGGTGGTTTAGGCGGTATGGGTGGTGCGCAACCGTTGGCGGCGACTATGGCTGGCTTTTGTGCGTTAGTGGTTGAATGTGACGAGTCACGTATCGATTTTCGTTTAAATACTCGTTATGTCGATAAAAAAGCAACTACTTTAGATGAAGCATTAGCGATGATTAATGACGCCACCGCGAAAGGTGAAGCGATTTCGGTGGGTTTATTAGGTAATGCGGCGGATGTTTTTCCTGAATTAGTAAAACGTGGTATTACCCCAGATGTGGTTACCGATCAAACCTCTGCTCATGATCCGCTTAATGGTTATTTACCGCAAGGTTGGACAATGGAATATGCTGCACAAATGCGCAAAAAAGATGAAGCTGCGGTAGTCAAAGCGGCAAAGGAGTCAATGGCTGTACAAGTTAAAGCGATGATCGCACTACAAGCCGCAGGTGCAGCGACCACAGATTATGGTAATAATATTCGTCAAATGGCACTTGAAGTGGGTGTTGAAAATGCCTTTGATTTTCCAGGTTTTGTACCTGCCTATATTCGTCCTTTATTTTGTGAGGGTATAGGACCCTTTCGCTGGGTAGCGTTATCAGGCGATCCAGAAGATATTTACAAAACCGATGCCAAAGTAAAAGAACTTATTCCAGATGATCCGCAATTACATAACTGGTTAGACATGGCGCGTGAACGTATTGAATTTCAAGGCTTACCAGCGCGTATTTGTTGGGTAGGTTTAAAAGACAGAGCTCGTTTAGCGTTAGCATTTAACGAAATGGTAAAAAATGGTGAATTATCTGCACCCGTTGTTATTGGTCGCGACCACTTAGATTCAGGTTCAGTGGCTTCACCAAATCGCGAAACCGAAAGTATGTTAGATGGCTCAGATGCCGTATCTGATTGGCCTTTATTAAACGCTTTATTATCAACTTCTGGTGGTGCAACTTGGGTCAGCATTCATCATGGTGGCGGTGTTGGTATGGGCTTTAGTCAACACGCAGGTGTAGTGATTGTTGCTGATGGTACTGATGCCGCGCATAAACGTATTGCTCGTGTGTTATGGAACGATCCTGCAACGGGCGTTATGCGTCACGCCGATGCGGGTTACGATATTGCCATTGATTGTGCCAAAGAGCAGGGTTTAGACCTACCAATGATTGAAGGCGCTAACGGAAAATAATCTTTACTTCGTCGTAGTTGCACCAATAGCGGCATCAAAAGTACTCATTGACTCGCGTCAACTCCGTGCTTTTTCTTTGCTCTAGGCGTAACTACTTAGAATTAAATTTTACTTCATAAAATATGAATACTAGTTTTTTGTTTCTTAGACAAAGTAGGAACAAATTGATAACTAAAAAAATTAACGAGAAAATTTATGAAAACAGCTCCAATAACTGAACTCAATATAGTTTCAGGACAATTAACTCTAGCGCAATTACGCGCAGTAAGCCGTTATGACGGCATTAAATACAGTTTAGATGAAAGCGCTTTTGACGAAATTAATAAAAGCGCAGCAGCCGTTCAACAAGTGATCCAAGAAGATCGCGTAGTGTATGGTATTAATACTGGTTTTGGTTTACTTGCCAACACGCGTATTAAAACTGAAGAATTAGAGTTATTACAACGCTCTATCGTGCTTTCTCATTCGGCTGGTTTTGGCGAATACATGGAAGATGCCACGGTACGTTTAATGATGGTGTTAAAAATTAATTCATTGTCGCGTGGCTTTTCAGGCATTCGCTTAAAAGTCATTGAGGCTATGCTTAAGCTGTTAAACGCACAAGTTTATCCATGCGTACCTAAAAAAGGCTCTGTCGGCGCATCTGGCGATTTAGCCCCACTTTCGCACATGGTTTTACCCTTATTAGGTGAAGGCGAAATGTCTTACCAAGATAAAATTATTCCCGCGAAAGAAGCGCTTAAAATTGCAGGGCTTGAGCCACTAACTTTAGCGGCAAAAGAAGGGTTAGCGCTATTAAACGGCACACAAGCATCAACTGCTTTTGCTTTAGAAGGCTTATTTTTAGCGGAAGATTTATTTGCCAGTGGTGTGGTTATCGGTTCAATGACCGTTGAAGCCGCTATGGGCTCACGTGCACCATTTGATGATCGTGTTCATCAAGCGCGTGGTCAAAAAGGACAAATTGATGCGGCAATGGCATATCGACATATATTAGATGATAGCTCAGCCATTGGTGAGTCGCATTTCGATTGTGAAAAAGTACAAGACCCGTATTCATTACGTTGTCAGCCACAAGTTATGGGTGCCTGTTTAACCCAAATTCGCCAAGCAGCTGAAGTTTTATTAGTAGAAGCCAACGGTGTAACTGATAACCCACTAGTATTTGCCAACGAAGGTGACTTTATTTCAGCAGGAAATTTTCATGCTGAACCTGTTGCTATGGCAGCTGATAATTTAGCGCTAGCTATTGCCGAAATAGGCTCTATTTCAGAGCGTCGTATGGCGTTATTAATTGATGCTACATTAAGTAAATTACCACCATTTTTAGTGGAAAATGGCGGCGTTAATTCAGGTTTTATGATCGCGCAAGTTACCTCTGCGGCGTTAGCGTCTGAAAACAAAACCCTAGCGCATCCAGCATCCGTTGATAGTTTACCGACTTCGGCAAACCAAGAAGATCATGTTTCTATGGCGTGTTTTGCGGGTCGTCGTTTAGCCGATATGGCAGAAAATACTAATGGCGTATTAGCGGTAGAATATTTAGCCGCTGCACAAGGCTTAGACTTTAGATCGCCACTTAAAGGTTCTGCAAAAGTAGAGCAAGCAAAAGCACAATTACGTGCAAGCGTGACTTACTATGACAAAGACCGCTATTTTGCGCCTGATATTGTTGAAGCCTCAGCAATAATAAGTGATGCCGATTTAAATCATTTAATGCCAGTAGGTTTATTGCCGAGCTTTTAATAGGCTGATATTTCTCATAAAAAAGGTCGTTTTTCAGTAAAGAAAAACGACCTTTTTTAAATTAATAATAACCGATCACTTTTTATAATATTCTAAGCAAGTTTCTACTTCATTTTTAGAGCCTAAAATCACTTCAACACGCTGATGAATGCTGGTTGGCTCAATATCCATAATGCGACCTTCGCTGGTTACACTTAAACCGCCTGCTTGTTCAACTAAAAAGCTCATGG
>WGGB01000047.1 GCA_015491935.1 Alteromonadaceae bacterium | reverse complement strand
TGAGTTTTTAGTACTGCAATTTTATGCCCCATGGGGATTTTATATTGGTGTAACACTGAAGAATTAACGGGTAAATAATTTACCCCCAGTTTTTCTGATGAAAACCAAATTTTATTGTCTGCGGTTTGGGTAATAGCATCAATAATAATGCTATGACTTTTATCTCGATAAAGTTTATGGGCAAATAAAGAGGTCATCGGATTATACTTATCAACCCCTGTGGCTAAATTACCTAACCACATATTATCGGCATTATCTTTAAAAATAGTTAAAATCCAGTTACCGCTAATACTTTTGGGTTGAGTGCCACTTTGATAACTTTTTATGTTGTTATTGATAATATTGAGTGTATTTAAGCCGTTGCGCGTGCCTAACCATATATGAGTGTCGTCTAGGGCAGTAATTGCTCGCACTTCATTGGAAAGTAAATTTTTATTATTTTTTTTGTTTATATGTTTGATTAATCGGTAATTTTTATCAACCACATAAACTCCTTGCTCTGTGGCTAACCAATATTGATTATCAATGTCTTTAATATCGAACAATGATTTGGCAGGAATATTCAAGTTCCATTTGTTGGTGTCGTTTAGGTTTAAGGCATACGATAATTTGCTATTGGCTAAATATATATGTTGATCGAAAGTTCCTAGCCAATAATTATCATCTTTATCTTGAAATATGGTTCTAATTTCAGTGATCGCTTTATTATTACTCGTTATGTTAATACGTTTAAAATTATTTTGGCTTGCTTGATATTGTTGTAAGCCATTAGCCGTACTTATTAATATTTTACCGTGCTTGTCTTGATAAATTTCCCAAACGACATTGTCGCGTAATGAATTAGTATTTTTAGCTTCGGTTAAGTAATTATCAAAATTATCGAGGTCTCGATTATAGCGGCTTAAACCATTATTTGTACCAACCCATAATATTCCCTTATTATCGACTAATACTTTGCGAATAAAATTATCTGCAACAGAATGAATATTATTTATATTGTGACGATAATGAACAAAGTTTCTGCCATCGAAGCGGTTTAGGCCATCCTCTGTTGCTAACCAAATATAGCCTTGTTTGTCTTGTGCTATGCTAAAAACATAGCTTTGCGATAAGCCCTGTTCTGTTGAAATATTGGTAAATTTTAACGGTGATGTTAGGGTAATTGCTTGTGCAAAAACAGTTGGTGCAACAAAACAAGCTAACCACAGTAAAAATAGCGAGGTTAATTTTGTTATTGAATGTTTTAATTGTTTAGCAATATAAAACGGCACTCAAACTCCTTTAGCTTTATAAATAGACAGAAATAACATACTAATTAAGCGATGTTAAAAAAACGTTTGTTTTTATGGTTTTTTTATTTAACAAATTGACCTGTAAGGAAAAAATGTTATCACATTAAAAATGATGTATAGCGGAATGTCAATTGTTCCTTATTGAATTGATGTTAGCTTATCGGCAAAAATACAAATTAAATGAGGCTATTATGGCATTAGTCGTGTAATTTTATGCAGGCAAAATCAGCTACTGACTTTATTTTTATGGAAGTATCGTTAATGTTTTTTAACTCATCCGAATTTTTTAGCGAAATTAAGGTGATCCTATCAGGATTGGTTTGCGCTAATAAGTGAGAGGTTAATAATGCTTTGACCTCAGCAAAAGTTAAGTTGACTATTTCTTTAATTAAATGATCTTTGTGCGAAAAATCATCATCTTTATTGCAAATTGCAGCCCAAAAACGCTGGCTTCTAATACGCAAGCTGGTGTCTTGTTCTTGTAATTGGCTGGCTAACCCTTGTTGTAAATGCTGCCATTCATCAGCGGTTATGCTTTCAATAAAAACGGCGGCTTGTTCAATAAATTCGTCAATAGCTGCCATTAAGGTTAAGGCTTCGGTATGAGGCGATTGAATATAAAAGGCAATACCAGGATAACGATTAATAGGAATATAGCCCACACCCACTAAGTAGCCATACTGTTTTTCGGTACGCATTTGTTGAAAGAACACAGGGGAAAGTAATTGGCTTAATAACATACTTTTAGCAATAGTTTTAAGCTCTCTATCTGCAAATGGAAAATATACCACACAAGCATAATCGTGCTCACTCAGTAGAAGTGGCATGACGATGTTACCTTGAGTTGAAATATCAACAATAGGGCATTTAACCGTATATTGATCATTATAATGATGATCAAAAGCTTGTTTTATATGTTGGGTGATACTTTT
>WGGB01000046.1 GCA_015491935.1 Alteromonadaceae bacterium | reverse complement strand
TCTTGAATTAAAAGAGTGCAATTTAATCTAGCAATATTGCTGCTTTATACTTCAATAATGTGCTGTATTTAGGTAAAGTAGCGCAAATTTTATTGTCATTATTTTTACCAAGGTTTGCTTATGTCTTCTTATTTAATTGCACCCTCTATTTTATCAGCTGATTTTGCTCGCTTAGGTGATGATGTGGCTAAAGTGATCGCCGCAGGTGCTGATGTAGTGCATTTTGATGTAATGGATAATCATTTTGTGCCCAATTTAACCTTTGGTCCTATGGTATGTAAGTCATTACGCGATTACGGTATTACCGCGCCTATCGATGTGCATTT
The DNA here is from genome assembly GCA_015491935.1 of Alteromonadaceae bacterium. GTDB lineage: Bacteria > Pseudomonadota > Gammaproteobacteria > Enterobacterales > Alteromonadaceae. Next base: position 6,736 of record WGGB01000046.1, on the reverse strand, counting down.
AATGGTGAAACCTGTTGATAGTTTAATTCCTGATTTTGCCAAAGCAGGGGCTGATATTATTACCTTTCATCCTGAAGGAAGCGTTCATGTTGATAGAACATTACAGTTAATTAAAGATCATGGCTGTAAAGCGGGTTTAGTTTTAAACCCAGCGACACCATTAAACTGCTTAGACTTTGTAATGGATAAACTTGATGTTATTTTGTTAATGTCAGTTAATCCGGGGTTTGGAGGGCAGTCGTTTATTCCTACTACCTTAGATAAACTGCGTTTAGTTAAAGAAAAAATTATTACTAGTGGTCGTGATATTCGTCTTGAAATAGATGGTGGGGTAAAAGTAGATAATATCGCTGAAATTGCAGCAGCCGGTGCTGATATGTTTGTTTCGGGTTCGGCAATTTTTTCACAACCCGATTATAAAAAAGTTATTGATAAAATGCGTGCTGAGCTGGCGACAATAAAATAAAGAACCGTTGGTATTTTAGTTTAGTAATATTGACGTATTAATTTGAATAAAAAATAAAGTAGTAAAGGAAAATCATGAGTAAACCTATTGTATTAAGTGGCTGTCAGCCATCAGGCGAATTAACAATTGGCAATTATTTAGGCGCATTAAAGCAATGGGTTAATATGCAGGATGATCACGAGTGTTACTATATGCTCGTTGATCAACACGCAATTACGGTACGTCCTAAACCTGAAGATTTACGTAAAGCAACACTGGATGGGTTAGCCTTGTATTTAGCGTGTGGTGTTAATCCCGAAAAAAGCACTATTTTTATTCAATCGCATGTGCCAGAACACGCTCAACTTAGTTGGGTATTAAACTGTTATACGCAAATGGGTGAGCTTAACCGCATGACTCAATATAAAGATAAGTCGCAAAAAGCTGAAGCTAATATGAATTCAGGCTTATTTACTTATCCGGTATTAATGGCTGCAGATATTTTATTATATCGCGCTGATCGTGTACCTGTCGGTGAAGATCAAAAACAACATTTAGAACTAGCGCGTGATATTGCCACTCGTTTTAATAATTTACATGGTGAAGTATTCACCGTGCCTGATCCGTATATTCCTGAGCATGGCGCACGGGTAATGAGTTTACTTGAACCGATGAAAAAAATGTCAAAGTCTGATAATAATTCGGGCAATTTTATTGGTTTGTTAGAAGACCCTAAAGTGATTAGTAAAAAAGTAAAACGCGCGGTGACTGATTCAGATGAACAAGCGCGTATTTATTTTGATATGGAAGAAAAACCAGGCGTGTCTAATTTATTATCATTAATGTCGTGTTGTACGGGTAAGTCTGTAGATGAACTAGTGCCTACTTTTGAAGGTAAAATGTATGGCCATTTAAAAGTTGAGACCGCAGAGGCGGTTGTTGCCATGCTTGAACCTATTCAAGAAAAATATCGTCAGTACCGTAATGATCAAGCCTTTTTAGAGCAAGTGATGCACCAAGGTGCTGAAAAAGCCTCTGCACACGCAAGTAAAGTGCTAGTCAGTGTTTATGATGCTGTTGGTTTTATTCCTCGCAAATAATGCGATACCAATATCACAAACTAAGTGATCATTTCTACTGGTTAAAATCACCAAAGGCGAACAAATATTTTTTGTTCGCCTTTTTTTCGATAGGTTATTTTTGTTTTTGTGCTGATTTTTCAACTTTTGCGAACAGTTTACTGCTATCGCTAATAAATTTATCGACACTACTACTTGCTGCAAATTTAAATGTAGGTGTCATTATGGTGGCATCATAATCAGGTCTACTACTAAACTCTGGCTGTTTGCTCAGTTGTAGAATATAACCGCCACCAAATAATACCGCGGTGATTGATAAGGCGATAATGGTTCGGCGACGCTCACTCATTTGAAAGCCAATATAAAAATTTAGCCAAATAAGTGCAAAGGTTAGCGCTATCGGCAATAAGGTAATGATACTGGCAATAGGCCAGTTGCTTGATAAGTTAAATTCGACAATGCTTTCAAATACATCGCTAAGCCACATTAAATTAAACAAGGCAAAACTAATTGCTAATTGTGTAAATATTCGCGCTTCGTGTTTATTAAGATGTGAAATCATTGCAATTAATAATGGCCATGTGGCAAACATTAAGGTAACGCCAACGGCTTTAACAATAAATTGGGTCGGATTAACTTCACTAGGCTGGTTTAAATAAAACATCATGCCTGCAATAAAAGCAAAAAATAGTATATTAAAACTTAATATCAGTGGGTTGCGCATTAGGTCGATAAAACCTTCAAATGAACTAAAGGCTAATGTTTCACTTATTGGGTGGTCAGGTAATATTAAGCGAATTTGGCTTTTACCAAAACGGATAATATCGCCTGACTTAACAATGTGCCGTACCACTTTTTGTTTGCCACTATTAATATAACAGCCATTAATACTGTTATGATCTTTTACTACCCAATGCTCACCTGTATATTCAATGCTTAAATGTTCTGGACATACATGAGGGTCGGCTAAAATAATATCGTTATGGTAGCTACGGCCAATGGTAATTTTTTGCGTTAAAAATTTATGGCGATGTAATAATTTTTTACCTCGATTTATTTCCTCAATAATTATTTCCATGCGATAGACTCCATAAATTTCTTGGTAAATGCCATAGCTGAATTTTGACTAACACCTGCAAGGGTAAAATGACTAATAAGTGCTTGGTCGCCTTTATCTATAGAGGCACTTATAAAGAGTACGTCAAATAATTTTGGAAATTTTTTGTAAGCACGCGTACAGAATATGCTTTTAGTATTCATATTACTGTTGCTTGCTTTGACTAAATCGTGATGACATTGATATTCACTAACATCATTTTTACTCGCTCTATTATTTGGCCCCGCATTGCTAATATGCTGTTGATAAAGGTGGTAAAATTTTAAATCACTAAGTTTTTTACTCCGCATATATTTAAATTCTATATCAATACTATTAGTGAAAAAATCACTACTGATATAAGTGTTATCATCTAATGCACAGTTAGTAACCACCAACAACGCTACAGCATCAGCTTTATCAGCATTCGACTCACCCCAGCAACGAATAAAGGGTACATCTATGGTAGATATAATGGCACTACCTAAGGTTTTTTTCTGCCAAGGGCTCTTAAGTAGCGTTGAAATTAATTTTTTTTGATTCGCCATTAATTGCGTAGATATTTGTTGATCAATATTTTGTGACGAATTTTTTTTATAATTATTAAATAGGGCTAATAACTTATCAGAAGGTACTAAAAAACCAATTTGATTGCCTGACGTGGCAACATTAATACCCACAACTTCAGCTTTTTTATTAACGACAGGGCCACCACTCATGCCAGAATTTACGGAGCCGGTAAAGTGAATGCGGTCATTAAATGATTCTATTTTTAAACCATTATAAGTACCAGGTACAACAATCATGCCTAAATCATGGGGATTACCGAGCGAATAAATTTCTTCACCTCTAATGGGCGCATGAGAGGCAATATGAAAATAGGGCATTGTGCTCTTTGTTTGCCGTTTAACTAAGGCAAGATCATTAATAACATCAACACTTTCTAATGTTAAAGGGGCTTTGTTACCTAAATGATCAAGGTATTCTAAATGGTATTTATTGGGGTGTTGAGCGAACCCAGAAACCACATGATAATTAGTGGCGATTAAACCATCCGCAGTAATTTGAAACCCCGAACCTATCGAAGATTTTTCTCCGCTAGCATTATCAATTAAGCGAATTTGATAAAGTGAAGGTGCGAGTTGATGAAATATTTGTTCTGCTTGTTCAGTAGCATAGGCAAAACTACTTAGGCTAAAAAGTAGTAAGGTGATAAAACCTTTCATTGAATATCCTTGTTATTATTGACTGTTCTATTGTGCCATTATAAGCAAAATTGTCATCAATTATATTGTGCTTATGCCGCTTTATATTGGGCATTATTTATTACCTTATTTGATGTGTATCAAAAAAGTAAAACTTTAGCTGCGACATAGTGTCGCAGTTTTGCACATTATCTTTGTTTTTAACTAAATTTATCGACAATATAGCGGCAATTTTTCATATTCATAAATAAAAACACAATGAAATCATTAAGTTTTGTATCAGTTCAACCATTAACCCTTGCGATCAGTATCGCTTTATCTTCTACTTCTTTATGTTCTTTTTATGCGCAAGCAGATGATAACGCTATTGCTGATAATAAAGACGATATTGAGGTAATGACTATTACCAACCAACGTCATAATAATTTAATGGATAATAAAAACTTTGCTCAAGGTAAAACTAGCGAAGTTGATTTAGCTAATTGGTTAACGTCTGTTCCTGGGGCTAACATTAATAGCAATGGTCCGATAACAGGAATTGCTCAATATAGAGGTTTATATGGTGATAGGATCGCAGTCAGCTTAGACGGTAATCCTGTTGTTGGCGCAGGTCCCAATTCAATGGATACTCCATTGAGTTATTCAACGCCACTTATTGTTGATTCTATGACGGTATATCGTGGTATTGCGCCTGTTTCTGCGGCAATGAATACCATAGGTGGTGCCATTGATGTAAAAATGCGTAAAGCAGAAACTATGAATTCAACAAAACCGCTGGTATCTGGTGACTTACAAGCGGGTTATCGCAGTAATAATAGTGCGAAAACATTTTCGGCTGTTACTAATATAACTAAGGGTGATATTGCATTGATGTTTTATGGCAATAGCCAAGTGGGTAATAGTATGAAAAGTGGTAACGGTACAAGGATTAGCCCGACTGATTTTGACAAAATACAACTTGGTGGTGATGTACGTTATGTGGGTGATGAAAACGCTATGGGCTTAAGTTATCACTACACTAAAACGAATGATTCTGGTACGCCTGCTTTGCCTATGGATATTGAATATATTCAAAGCCATAGAGTTAGCTTAGATGGTTCTTTTACATTAGAAAAATGGCAAGGTGAATGGTTACTTGGTTATATGGATGCCGATCATGGTATGACTAATTTTTTAATGCGTGAAAACCTTAATTTAGCTAAATATCGTCGTAATAATGCTACGGCAGAAACCACTAACTTTAAATTAGCGTTATCAAAAGAATATGATTTTGGGGAATTAACCTTTGGCACAGATGGTTATTTTGCAAGTCATGATTCAGTGATCACAAACCCCAATAACATTATGTTTGAAGTGGTTAATTTTAATAATGTTGAAGATGATCGTTATGCTCTTTTTGCACAATGGAAAAACAACTTTGCGCAAACAGAAGTACAACTAGGTGTGCGCTTGAAACGAGCAGAGGCCAATGCGGATAATGTTAAAACAACTATGGCAATGATGCCTAATATGATGGGAACCTTATCTAAAGAGCTAATGACAAGCTTTAATCAAGCGGGTCATAAAGTGTCAGATAATAATATTGATATCGCATTAAGTACACAAACGCAGTTAACACAACAGTGGTCATTATATGCGGGTCTTGGTCTTAAAAATCGTGCACCATCATACCAAGAACGTTATTTATGGACACCAATGGAATCAACAGGAGGTTTAGCTGATGGTCACACTTATATAGGCAATATTGATCTTGCCTCAGAAACGGCCTATCAAATGGATTTAGGCTTAACTTATCAAGATACGGCATTAATGCTTGCCCCACATATCTTTTATCAAAATATAGATAATTATATTCAAGGTACGCCGTTAGGCATGAATGATATGTCAGCAAAAATGGCAGCCAAGATGATGAGTAATGACGATGGCGCATTAAAATTTAGTAATGTAGATGCCAAACTTTATGGTATGGATATGAATTGGTATTACAATGTAACCGACGAGTTTAAGGTATCTGGAATTATTAGTTATGTCAGAGGTAAACGTCGAGATATTAACGATAATTTATATCGTATAGCTCCATTAAATAGCCAAATAACAGCAACTTACTCTGCCGATGCGTTAATTGCTAATGTTACTTTATTAGCGGTTAGCGCACAAAATAAAGTATCACTTACCAATGGCGAACAACAAACCGCAGGATATGGTGTTGTTAATATTGACCTACAATATTTTGTGAATAATGATTTTAGTATTCGTGCTGGTGTTGATAATTTGCTTGATAGAGAATATAAAAATCATTTAGGTGGTTATAACCGAGTTAAAGGTACCGATATTGCATTAATGTCGCGTTTACCGAGTGAAGGAATGAGTGCTTGGCTTGATTTAACTTATAGTTTTTAATCACAAATATTTAATTATAGGTAATAGTGCCAAATAAACAGCCATAGCTATCTACAGTCGTTTTACTTAATAAGGTATAATTAAGTAAAACGGCTTAGTCGTGTCTAAGCTTAATCATTCAATTTAAGTAAAGTTATTATCATGACATTTGAAACTATTAGAAATTATTTATTAGCAAAACCGCAAACCGTTGAAAGTTTTCCTTTTGGCGATAACAGTCATGTGTTTAAAGTGAAACATAAAATGTTTGCATTACTTGGACACCGCAATGATTTAATTATGTTAAACCTTAAATGCGATCCCGCTGAAGCAGCTGCTTTACGTGATGTCTTTCCTGCGATTACAGAAGGTTATCACATGGATAAAAAACACTGGATTTCAATTTATTTTGACGGCACAGTGCCTCAAGGCGAGGTTGAGCGCTTAATTGATAACTCCTATTTATTAGTGATCAGTAAAATGCCAACGAAAGACCAACAATCACTTGGTATTTTTCTTTAATGTAGCTTGT
>WGGB01000045.1 GCA_015491935.1 Alteromonadaceae bacterium | reverse complement strand
TTCCATCTCCTTTTATTCCTGATGCTACTGGATTAGATTTAACTAATAGTCGTTATAATGTGACTTTTTCACTCGTTGGTGGTGGCAACATTATTAGCTTTAATAGTATGGGGCAGCCACAATCTAGTTGTATAGGTGGCTGCTTAATTAATGTGAGTAGTAGTGTTGAAACCGTCCAAGTTAAAATAGAAAGCGAGGGTTATATTCATGCGCTTTAGCTTTACTTTATTACAAAAAACATCTATTTGTTGCGCCTCGCATTGCTCGGGACAACCTACAAAGTTGAGTACGTCTGTAGGTCGTAGCTTGCTGCGACAAAATGAACGTAGTTGTTGCGCTTCGCGTTGCTCGGGACAACCTACAAAGTTGAATACGCCTGTAGGTCGCCGTCTTTTCACTGCAAGGCGACAAAAAATGTTATCAATGGGACATTCTCAACGCGGCTTCACTCTAATTGAAATTATTATCGGCATCGTCGCGTTATCCATTTCCTTAGCGGTAGTGAGTAGTTTTATTGCTCCTGCTGAACAACAAAGTGCAGATCAAATTCATCAAATAAAAGCGGCAGAGTTAGGGCAAGGTATGCTTGATGAAATACTCGGTCGTGCTTTTGATGAAAACTCCGATATGGTGGGTAGCCATTGGCGATGTGGAGAAACCGTTCCCGTTGTCAGGCCTAATTGTAGCTCTACTTTAGGTACCGAGGGCGAAAGTGATCGTAGCCAATATAATGATGTTGACGATTACAATGGATTTACCACTAAAGTTAATTCTACTAATAGTACTTTAGGTTCAACATTTAACAGTTTTCAAATCAATGTTAGTGTTGTTTATGCTGGTAACGACTTAGGGCTAAGTAACAATAATTTGGCGAAACGTATAACGGTTACTATTACTACACCATTAGGTACCGCCATTAACTTTACTGGTTATAAGGCTAATTTCTGATGAATGTTGTTGCGCCTTGCGTTACTCGGGACAACCTACCTTACTCTTCAAAAACAGAACAGGCAGGTGTAGGTCGTAGCTTGCTGCGACAAAAAAATAGCTTTGTTGTTTCTCGCCAAAAATGCACTCAACAAGGCTTTACACTCGTCGAGCTAATCATGGTGATAGTCTTATTGGGAGTAATGGCCGTTGGTATTAGTGGTTTTATTGGCTTGAGTACACAAACCTACATAAATGTAGCACAGCGTGATGAATTAGTCGCTAGCGCCCGTTTTGCTATAGAGCGTTTAAATAGAGAAGTACGTAATGCCGTGCCTAACAGTGTTAGAATTAATAGTAACTCGAGTACTCAATGCTTAGAATTTTTACCTATAGTAGCGAGTACTGATTATGTTGATATAGCAGTAGCACCTGAGCCAGCTAGTGATACTCTTACCGTTATCCCTTTTGTTAATCACAATAATAATGCTTATATATTAAATAGTGGTGATATTGCTATTGTTTACCCTTTGTATTCGTCTGAAATTTATGGTGATTTAACTAACCATATTGGAAAAGTTTTTGGTATTAGCAGTATTAATACTACCGCAGTACCTTGGATTATAACCCTAGATCATGTTGTGGTTGGTGGTGTGGGTAATTTATTTGCACAAGACTCACCCAACAAAAGGTTATATATTGCTAATACGCCCGTTAGTTATTGTGTTAATAATGGTAAATTAATACGTTATGATAATTATAATATTGTGGCTAATAGTTATGTTGAACCAAGTAATGCTAGCCCTGCCTTAATGGCTGAAAACTTAGCTGCTGTTAGTAGTTCAGCGCCTATATTTACTATACAACCAGCAACATTAAAACGAAATGCTCAAGTGCAAATTAAGCTAGGTTTTACGCAAAATGATGAACATGTCATATTTGCCAATGACATACATTTAGTGAATGTTCCATAACTTAAAGTTAATAACCTAATGCTGATATAAATTCAGTATTGTTATTGTAAAAAGAGAAGCTAATAAACTAATATGCAAAAATACTCTTCATTAACATTATTAAAAATAGCCAAACAACGTGGTAGTGCCTTGTTGTTGGCCTTATTTGTAATGATAGTATTAATGTTATTTGGTACTCGTATGGTAGATATATTGTCGACAGGCAGTGAAAATATCGCCCAAGAAGTACTTGGTACTCGCGCACTTGCGGCTGCTAACTCTGGAATAGAAGCAAGGCTTCAGCAATTATTTCCCTTAAATGGCGTTGCAGGAACTTGCCTTGCGAGTCCTCCGGTAATTAACTTTGCCGCTATTGTTGGGTTGCAAAATTGTCAAGCAACGACGACCTGTACTAGTAATAATTATTTAGGCGAAACCTATTACCGTTTAACCAGTACAGGTACTTGCGGTAGTGGTACCTTAACCTCGAGTTCTGCCAGTAACAATATTGTGATTAGTAGCCGTAGTGTACAAGTAGAGGCAAAAAATTTATGAAATTAAACTTTTTTGTTAACATTATTTTATTGTGTGTTTTCACTGCTTTTACTGTTGAAGCTGCCATACAGCCTATTGCAAATTATCGGTTTGATGAATGTGAATACACAGGTGTTGCTAATGAAGTGATTGATCAACTCGGTACACACAATGGTCGTAGTTTTGGCGGTTTAGATACTTTTGCAAGTGGTAAAATTGAACGGGCTGCTAACTTTAATGCGGGTGGGGATCGGATAGAAGTTTCAGTGCCTTTGCCTAATAGCTTTAGTGTAACCACATGGTTTAAAAAGCCAACAGCAACCAATGGTAATCGTTATTTTATTTTAGGCTCTATGGCTGCAGGTGGTGATTTACTCTTTTTAGATCGAAGAAAAATTAGCGGTAAAAAGTGGCGCTGGGGCGTTTATAGTGCCACATCATCCCCTGAATATGGCAGTTTTAGTTTTGCTACTTTAGATAATAATTGGCATCATTTGGCTTTAGTCTATTCGGGTAGTCAAACCAAACTTTATATAGATGGTGTATTTACCGATAGCGTTAATAGTAGACCTTCTGGCACATTAAAGTATATAGGTGTATCTTTTGATCAAGTTAATAGTGCTAATCCACAAGCTTTTCGAGCACCCCTTGATGAATTTATTGTCTATAACAGTGCTTTAACTACGAGTGAAATTACTACTATATATAACAATCAAGCAGCAGGTAAAAACTGGGATAATACTACACGTGCAGC
>WGGB01000044.1 GCA_015491935.1 Alteromonadaceae bacterium | reverse complement strand
CAAATAGACCTGTTTTGTAAAAATAAAAAGCTAAAGCGCATGAATATAGCCCTCACTTTCTATTTTAACTTGGACGGTTTCAACACTACTACTCACATTAATTAAGCAGCCACCTGTACAACTAGATTGTGGCTGCCCCATACTGTTAAAGCTAATAATATTGCCACCACCAACGAGTGAAAAAGTCACATTATAACGACTATTAGTTAAATCTAATCCAGTAGCATCAGGAATAAAAGGAGATGGAAACGTTGTAACGGCGCAATTACTTCTATCGGGTACGCCGTAGCGTTTATTGGTCGTAGTATCAAAAACAATTTGATGACAATAACCATCAACTGATTTTGTTTGTTGCATGGCTCGTTGTTGTGTTAAGCGTAGTGCAGAAACAAGAGAGTTTTGAAAAGTATTGGCTTCAAAAGAATCACTACCCGTAAATTTACTAGCAGCCGTTGCGGCAAGAATGCCAACAAGGATAAGAACCACAATGACCTCAACTAACGTGAAGCCATTGTGTTGTTTAGCGTTTAAAGAACAATGGATGTTCATTGCTAAAGTTTGATTACATAATAACTATATTTATAATTAATTATGCAAGCTAATTAACAGCCAGTTACATCAACTACAATAGCTGGTTTAGTATTCTTGCTCGCACTTTCAGTATAGCTAACATAACATTGAGCAGTAACTGCATTTGCAGCAGTTAATGTCCCAGCAGATGCAGGATACCAAACAATACGAGCAGTTGCACCAGTACCATCTGTTTGAGATGAGAAATCAGCAGAATCCAAATCCAATAAAGCACCCCATGTAGTCGTTGTTGTAGCACCATTTTCAGGCCAGCTATTGACTAAGCCAACTGTGCTTCCATTAATTGATAATGATCCTGTTGCTGCTGTCTGATTAGCTATTAAAGCTTTTGCATGTGAAGCTGTCGTTGCTGTTTCTACAGAAGCTTTCACTGCTTGCATAGTTGCACCCTTAGCATCGCCTTGTAAATCAATAAATTTTGGCGCTGCTGTTGCAGCCAAAATACCTAAAATTACAATAACGATCACTAATTCGATTAAAGTAAAACCTTGTTGTTGTTTGTTTGCTATGTTTTTCATGGTTAATGCTCTCATGGTTGTTTTCCTGTTTTGAATATTTGTACTACTTGTATTGTTCCGTTTTAACTTTAACTTAAATTTAGAAAAATAAAGTTAAGTTAAAATTAAGAAAAATATTAGTACCTGCTTATTAAAATGCTTTTGGTTAAAAAAGCGGGTTTAAAATTTAGATCCTGAAACTAGTTCAAGACAATGGTTATTGATTTCTCTTTATTATCGTAGCAAAAAAATGACTCCTGCATTATTTAATAAGTTATATCAATGCACCTATCACTGCGTTCTAAAAAGCCCGTTTATTGCTATCTAATGTAGGTTGTCCCAAACGTAACGAAGCACAACAATCATTGTGTTGTCGCGGCAAGCTACGACCTACAGGTTTACTGATTTACATAAACGATTACTTCACTGTTTGCAGGCTTATAAGTAAAACTATTACCTGTTGATGTACTGCCAGCTGTTGGCGCGACAAAATTATCATTAGTGTCTTTTGCTAAAGTAACTTTCAAATAATAGTGGCACTCTTTTGTTGCACCAGCTCCTGATACACTCGCAAAATATTTGTTCGTATCTGTAACATTTGTCGATATTGTCGGTGGCCGTTGTAAAATGTTCTGCCATATTTCTAAACAATTAGTGGCGTTAAAATTGGTTAATGTTTCTCCGCCAGTTAACCCTGTAATATAACCAGGTCGAATACCTAAGGGAATATTTTCAGTGGTTAATATTAAGGTTGTACCGTCATAAACGACTGAATTTTTACCGCTTAAATTTGGACGACCTTGAGCTTCCCACTGTGCTCTAACTAAAGAAACCGCAGTAGCAAAACCTCCTGCCATGCCTTCAATATTGGCATTTTCAGCTTCACCAGTTAAATCTAAAAACTTAGGAATAGCGGTTACTGCTAACAAACCGATAATAACCACCACAATAACTAATTCTATTAATGTAAAACCAGCTTGTTTACTGATTTTTTTATTGTTTTTCTTGGCACCATTCTCTAAGCCGTGCAATGTTTTATCGATATTGTTGAAAGTAACCATATTAGCCTCAAGCTTAAATAAGCACAATTAATTATATTTATAATAACAAAAAAAATAACCTCAAGTCACTAGTTTATCAATAATTAGGCCAATGTACTCGACCATTTGTACTGTTATAATTGAAAAATTGCCCTGAGGCAATACTAAACCGGCAAACTAATGACTTTTTCATGCCGTAATATCGCTTAGGATCATTAATACTTTTATCAACCCCTGCTTTTTGCTGTACTTGCACTGCCGAGATCAACTGTTTAGAAAAGGTCATTTTTGTATTCATAACCTGTTGCCATATTTGTTGACAGGGCAATAATTGACGATTTTTATTATCATTAATTACCCAGCCTCTTTTATTTAATTTTATAATCCGCTGGTTTTTATGCTGACCGCCAATATTTTGAACTTTTTTTGTCTCTTTATTAACATTAACTCTAGCAGATTTCACACCATGTTGGTCAACAACAACCAACTCCTCTTGCGAAAGCACTGGATTTTCTGCTTCCCTCAAAATGAGTTGTCTCGGTCGTCCCGACATTAACCATTGACTATGAATAAGGACTAATTGACTCGAAAAATTATTTGCTAAAGTGCTAAAACCAATATTATTTAATTCGGTTTGATTTTTAAAGAAACTGTGTATAAAAGTTGCCATTAAAATAAATAATAATAAAATAATGATGACCTGTTCAGCAAGTGAACGCTCTCTTTTATTAACAGCATGGTAATTCATTACATTCTCAAATTATTGTTTTATCGGCCTTTATAGGCTGACATCATATCCCACATAGGCGTAAATATACCTAATGCCAAAATCAATACCATTACGGCAACAAAACTAATTAATATCGGCTCAATCCGTGCGGTTAAAGTGGTTAATTCATAATCAACTTCTCGCTCATAATATTCAGCAACTTCTTCTAATAAATCATCAACACGCCCTGTTTCTTCACCAACGGCAATCATTTGCAAAACCAAAGGAGTAAAAAGTGTACTCGCAACGGATGTTCTTAATAAACTTTCACCGCTTTCTATACCACTTTTCATGCTCAATATTTTTTCTTTCATAAAGCTATTATCAACCGCTTCAGCCACCAAGCTTAACCCGGTTGTCATCGGCACACCGGCTCTAAGTACAATAGCAAAACTGTGAGAAAACCTTGATAAAATAGATCGTTCAATAATGCTACCGATAACAGGTAATTTTATTTTTCGTCGATCCCAACGATATTTGCCTTCTGGAGTTTGCAAGTACTGACGAACACCAAAAAATATTGCCAGACTACCAAACAACAAGTGTGACCAATAATGTACAAAAAACTCAGAGCTACTGATCAATAGTTTAGTTGCCCATGGTAAATCTGCACCTAATTTAGCAAACATACCGGCAAAAACAGGGATCACTTTAATATTTAAAATAACAATCGCGATAACTATGGCAATAATAACAAAGCTAGGATAACGCATTGCGGCTTTTACTCGTTTTCTGGTCTCTAATTCTTTAGCAAAATAACTTGCTAGTTTTAAAAAAGCGGCATCGAGTTGACCCGTATTTTCTCCTACATGGATCAAAGCAATAAAAAGTGGAGGAAAAATTTTAGAGTGTTGATTCATCGCCGACGATAAGGCAAAACCACCTTCAAGTTGAGTGCCAATATCTTGTAATGCAGCCTTTAATGAATTGGAGGCCGTAGACTCACTTAAACCGCTAATAGCGCGTAAAATTGGTACGCCTGACTTCATTAACGCATACATTTGTCGACAAAAAACAATTAAATCTTCTAATGATACCGAAACAATACCTAATAATTCTTTTATATCTTTGCCCGCAAGACTACCACCTTGTGATGCTGAAGATTGACTAGCAACAATAGAGATAGGAATAATTTGCTGACGAGTTAATTGCTCAGCAGCCATAGTCGAGTTAGCGACTTCAAGCGAGCCTTTTACTTGTTTACCTGTACTGTCTCGTCCTATATAATTAAATGTCGCCATATCTTTATGTTTTACCGTTGCATAGTTGTTTTATTTAACTCGTGTATTTTTAGTCATTTTTCGCGGCTAAAGCCGTTCTGACACTGATATAGTTAGCCTGAAACATCAACGGTTTCAACTAAACGTAACACTTCCTCTACACTAATAATACCTTGTTCTGCATAATCAAAGGCTGATTGAGCTAATGGCCTAAAGCCTTTATTTAATGCTGCTTGCTTAGTAAATTCTTCAGCGTCTTCTCGTTTTAGTGCTTGCATCATAGCGACATTAAGTTCTAATAATTCAAATACCCCAATACGGCCTCGATAACCCGTATATTGACAACTTTGACAACCCGCTCCATGTTTATATTCAATGTTAGCAGCACGTTCACCAACTAAATGAGTCAACCAAAATAGCTCTTGCTCTTCTGGTTTATAAGCTTCAACACAATGTTCACATATACGTCTAACTAAACGTTGAGCAACAATGGTCCGCAATGCTGAGCCCACTAAAAAACCAGCAGCGCCCATATCCATTAAACGCAAAGCACTGGTAACAGCATCATTGGTATGTAATGTTGATAGTACTAAATGCCCTGTTAGCGCACCTCGAAGTCCTATTTCTACCGTTTCTTTGTCGCGCATTTCCCCCACCATAATAATATCAGGATCTTGACGTAATGCGGTGCGTAAGATAGTTGAAAACGATAAATTTATTTTACTATTAATTTGTACTTGGTTAACACGTGGTAAGCGATATTCAACAGGATCTTCTGCCGTGATTATTTTGGCACTTGACTGATTTAATTCAGTTAATGCGGCATAAAGTGTGGTCGTTTTACCACTACCCGTTGGTCCAGTCACTAAAATCATGCCATGAGGGCGAGTTATTTGATGACGTAAACGGGCAATTAAATCTGCTGGCATCCCTGTTTCTTCAAACCTTAAAATACCTTCGGTTTGATCCAGTAAACGCATAACCACTGATTCGCCGTATTGTACTGGCATAGTAGACATACGCACATCAATACTATGACCTTTAATTTTTAAATTAAAACGTCCATCTTGGGGTAAACGTTTTTCTGATATATCTAAACCAGCCATGAGCTTAAGTCGCAAAACCATGGCGGTAGCAATGCGATTTTCATTTAAAATATTTTCTTGTAAAACCCCATCAATACGTTGGCGTATGCGCAATTGATGTTCGTCAGGTTCAATATGAATATCAGAAGCTCGCATCTGTACTGCATCTTCAAAAATAGATTGGAGTAATTTTCCTACCGTCGCATCACCCGTTTCATCAGCAAAAGTTGCCGATAAATCAAAGTCACTGCTTTGATCATATTCTTCTTCTAATTGACTCGCAAAAGATTCAATATCTGCGGTACGACGATATAAACCATCAAAGGCTTCAAATAATTGCGACTCCATAACAATCGCAAGATTAACTTTTTTAGGTGCTAACAAGCGTTCTAGTTGATCAAGAGCGTCAAGATCTGCGGGATCATTCATACCAATTAACACTGAATCGCCAGTATCTTTAATGATTAATGCGCGCAAACGACGAGCATGCACCTCTGGCAATAAAGCAGCAACACTAGGAGAAATTTTTTGATGACTAATATCTAAAAAGGGTAAATTTAATTGTTGAGCTAAAAATTCAAGTAATTGCCGCTCACTTAAAAAGCCTTGTTCTATTAAGGTATCACCTAATTTTCTGCCTGAAGATTTTTGGCTATTTAGTGCTTGCTGCAACTGTTCATTGGTAATGATATGCTCATGAACCAACAAGTCTCCTAGGCGCATTTTTAATTTGGGTGCAGCCATCGTTATTCTCCTAATTCAGCCAGTCGTTTTTTAGCAAACTTTAAGCTTGCATTGGAAAGTTTACCTTGTGCAATCGCGGCACGATAGGCATTACTCGCTAATAAATATTGTTTATCGCTATCATAAGCAACCGCTAACCCTAACCACCAGCGTCCTTCACTTGGCTGTAAAGTTGCTAATTTTCGATAAGCAGCAATAGCTTGTGGGTATTGAGCTAATTGTTGCGCAATATTAGCTAAGGTTAATAAGTATTCCACGTCATCTGATTGTTCAAATTCTTGCAGTACCTGATAAGCCTTTTGACTCTGCCCTTGTGTTAAGTATATACGCGCTTGCATCAGGCGAAATTCACTCTCTTGTGGTGCTAAAGCAATACCTTGAGATAATAGATTTAAAGCACTTTGATAAGATTTTCGCCCAAACCATAAGGCTGCCAGTTGTTTTCTTGCCGCTTTATTATTGGGAGTTAACACTAAAACATCTTCAAGCAAAGTTTCTGCTTTAGCTAATTCATTATTATTCACGGCATCTTCTGCCTGTTGCATTTTTTGTTTAGCTAAATGTTCTGCCGATACTTTACGTCGTGAAACTGAAATAGAGGGTTTAATCGTGTTAGCTTTAGCTACTCCACTCTCTTTTGTTATAGCTTTTGTTATTGTTTTTTCCATATCACTATGTATATTTTCACTTTTTTCAGCAAGCCTTGTTTTAACAGTAACCTTTGCGACTTTGTTTTTAGAAGCGTTATTTAAAGCAGTGTCCTTTGTTATTTCAACTTGCGGTAATGAACTAACATCGGCTGTTATTTTTGCATTATTTTCACTTTGTACTATGTTTTCACTCGGTACTATGGGTGATTGTTTAACTGCGGCAGTGTTATTTTTTTCGTTAACTTGACTTGTGGTATTCTTTTTAAGTTTTTTTGAGAGCAACACTTTTTCAGCGCTTTTCTTACTCGCTAAAGAAGCGTTTAACTGTTGATTCTGTTGATATAAATAAACAGAAAAAATAATAAACAAGGTACTAATAATAGTAACCGCAATAATCAACCAAGTTTTAGGCTGTTTAGTTGTTTGTATAGCTTGCGCAACATCATCTGCCTGTTGCGGCTGTCCATGTTGACGCTGATCTAAGTCTTTTAGCATTTGATTAATAACGCTCACTATTCTCTCTCTTTGTCATCAATTTTGATATCTGTTGTAAGGACTCATTATTCACCCTAATTTACCGCCCAGTAAAAACCATGATATTACTGCAATGATTACAACTAAACTTACGAGTATAATAGCTTTAAAAATTTGACTACTTGCCTTTGCATCTTGCGTATCTGCTATCGCAGCATTTAAGTGTTGCTTTGTTATTTTATATTGCCCTTGACCATAAGCCAGCATTAACATTTTATGGCATAACACATTCACTAAACGCGGAATTCCCTTACTCGCCTTAGCAATCTTATGACCAAAAGGTTGAGGGAATAAAGTTGCACCTTTATATCCTGCAACTCGCATACGATGATTAATATATTGATCAACCTCAATACCTGTCATGGCACGTAATTGATATGAAAACGTAATACGTTGACGTAATTGACGAAAGTGTTCTTCATTGAGTCGTTGATCTAGCTCTGGCTGAGCAAATAACACAACCTGTAATAATTTACGTGTTTCAGTTTCTAAATTAGTAAATAAACGTAGCGCTTCTAAACTTTCTTCTGGCAAGGCTTGTGCTTCATCTAAAATTAACACGACTGAATGCCCTTGTTGATGCAACGCTAATAAACGCTCTTGAATACGTTGTGTCAGTAATTGTACATTCATACGCAACGCTTGTTTCACACCAAGCTCACTCGCTACGGCACGCCTTAATTCATCGGGTGTTAAATAAGGGTTAGGAATATAAGCAGTGATAAAATGGTCAGGGATTTCATTTAATAATTTACGACAAAGTAAGGTTTTTCCTGTGCCAACTTCACCAATAACTTTAATAAAACCTTCACCCGTTTTTAATGCGGTAAGCAAGACTGCTAAGGCCTCATTATGAGGCTGCAAACCTAAAAAAAAATTAGTATTTGGGGTTAGCGTAAAAGGTAATTCTGTCAACCCAAAATGATATAAGTACATGAGTTAACTTAATTATTCTTTATCTTCAGGAAACCATTGCTTTAATAACGCACGCGCATCTTGTAATTGATTTGTCCAAGTACCTTGCCCTATAACCGTTGCTTTTAATAGAATAACTAATTCTTTTTTCTGTGTGGTTTGGCTTTTACTTTTAAACAAATTACCAAGCAGCGGAATATCGCCTAATAAAGGAGTTTTAGATTCGCTGTCTATTTTACGCGTTTCAATTAAACCACCAATAACAACTATTTCTCCTGATTTTGCTTTAATAATAGAATCAGATTCTCGCACACTACTTTGTGCTAGCGGTAAAATAATTTTTTGACCGCTTAAAGTTATTGTTTTTATTTTTTCAGAGGTTATTGTTACCGATGGATGTACGTGTAATACCACTTCTCCATCACTATCTATTTGTGGTGTTACATCTAAAGCGATCCCTGAGAAAAAAGGTGTTAAATCAACTTCGGGAGTTACTGTAGTTGCCGTACCTGTTGTGGTGGTACTTGAAACATTAGTAACAAAATATTCATCCTTACCAACTTTAATAACCGCTTGTTGATTATTAAGTGCTGTTATACGAGGGCTAGATAATACTTGCACATTACCTTGCGTTGATAATAAATTAATGACCCCAGAAAAGTCATTACCTTTAAAAGCAATACCCGTTGTACCACCTACTAAGGCTGAAATAGCATTACCCGCAATAGTACCAGTTGTTGAAAAGTTAATATCGGTACTACCAACATGCCCTAGCACTTTATCCCAACGAATTCCCTGTTGATAATCATCATTTAGAGTCACTTCCATTATTTTTGCTTCAATAATCACTTGACGACGTAAATGTTCTTGCGATTGATTAATAAAACGCTTAACCATTTTTATTTCTTCAGGAAAAGCACGCACTGTCACTAAACTAGCTTGGGGAGAAACAACGACTGAACGACCTTCTTTTTTACCAATTAATGTCTCTAAAGTTTTTTGTAACTCTGTCCAAAATTCAGATTTATTTTTAGTATAAATATTTATACCACTACGGCCTTGTTGATTATTACCACTACTACCATTATTGCCGTTGCTATTACTATTATTGGTTAAATTATTATTACGATTATTGCTACCATTATTACCTGAATTATTTGGAGCATTACCTGACACACCACCTGAATTAATTGTGGTTGTTGATAAACCAAAACGTTTTACAAATAAATAATTAAGTGGAATAGATTCGGTATGCATATCAGCAGGAAATACTTGAATAACTTTGCCATTGCGACGAATATCATAGCCGTATAAGTCTTGCATTACAGTTAATATTTCATCAATAGTGGCATCTTTTAAGTTCAAAGTAATTCGCCCTGTCACATCAGGATGAATGGCTATACTATAAGGCGAGTCTGCAACAATAGCGGTAAAAAATTCTTTCGCGTCAATATCATTGGCTGCGACTTCTAAGCGCTTTTCAGCGAGTAAGCCATGGCGTGCTTGCCCCATTTTATATTGCATTAACTCTTGTTGTACAGAACTAGGCACAGCAGCTAGTGGCTTATGTGTTTTATTCGTTTTAGTTTGCTTAATCATCTTATCTAAAGCATTTTTAACCGTGTGTGGCTGCGGGGGAGTAGATTTTGGTGGTGTCGATTGACAACCCAATAAAAAAACGAGTGAGCAAACGGCTAATGTTAATGGGAAATTTTTCATATTGTTATTGTTCTTCATTTTTTTATTTAATAGCGGTGTTAATTTTATCGAATGAAAATGATTGCTTTTTTTTAATGGTAATTTCATATTATTTTTTCACCGATTTCACTAATTGGTAGTTAGTAAACAAAGATAATTTTATTCGTTTACCTGATTTAATTAATAAAGCATTATTTACACTAATGCTCTTAACTTTATACCCTAAAACACTATCACCTTGACTTAATAATTTGCCATTAATAACCGCTTTGTATTGCTGATTTTTTTTAATGATGGTTTGTAACACTAATGGCGAATGTTGTTTCGCTTTATTTACCGTAGCCGTACCAAATAAAGGTTTAGTCGGATCATAACTTGCCCAACTATTTGCTACATAAGACAAACATAAGATCATCAATATTAGTTTAGCTTTGAGAGTAAATTTCAATAACTTAAACACCGATAAATTCCTGTTTTAAACTTAAGCTGTATATTTCTATGGTTAGTTCACTCTTAGGATATTTAACTAATTTATAATTAAATTTTTCCCAAAAAAACTTCCATGGTAAAGTTTCTAACTGTGCTAAATAATCACGTAACTGAAAGTAAGAACCTTTTAACGTTAGTTTAATAGTATGACGATATAAATGCGTGTCTGCTACGCCTGTCTCTAATAATAAATTATTACTAACTTTTATCTGTTGATTTTTTTTCGCTTTATCTTTATTTATCACTTGGTTAGCTGTATCAAGCTTAGCGGTAATTAAAGGTTGTGCACTTTGCACTTCAAAAGAGATAAGTTTCACCCCTTTTTGCATACGTAATAATTGCTCTAATGCTAAACGCATTTCTAGAGGATTAACTAATGAAGATGTTAAAGCCAATAAAGATTTATCAATAGCTGCCAGCTTACGCTGTTTTTGTGCTATTTGTATTTTTAATACTTCATCAGGATGTTTAGTTAATGCATTCTGTAATTCAGTAATGGTATGGCGAATACTTTTGGTTTCGTTAATGACTTGATGATTTTGTCTTTGTAAATTATCTACTTGCATATAAATAGGTGCAGCAACATAAAAATACACAGTAAAAATAATAGCCACCATCCCCGTCAAGGCAATTAAGACTTGCTCACGCGCGCTAAATTGTGCAAATTTATCTTTATACACTTGCCATTGTTGCGACTTTGTTGACGCTTTCATTATTGACTCCCTGATAATGCATTTAATGAGCCAACAGGCGTTTTTGAACTAACAACAAACTCGGTGATATTCTGTTTATTTTCAGTCAATTTGAAATGACTGAAATATTTACCAGAAAGTAGGCTTGCTTGTTTAAAATTCGCCATCCACAAAGGCACAGCATCAGGCGTTCGCGCTACTCCCATAAAACTAATATCATCATGACTAATCACTATTTTTTGTAAACTAATATTCGCTTGATGTATTTGCGCCAACTCCGTCATAGTTTTAGCAAAACCTGCCACATAGGTTTTAGAATTATCAGTTAAATTAGTATGTAACTCTTTTTTACTGGCAATTAATAGCTTTAAGGTCGCAAGTTGTTCAATAAGTTGTGGATCCGCTTTTCGCTGGCTTAACTCCAGTGATAAATTATTTTGCAATAACTGTTGTTGATTTTTTTGTGTTAATAATTGGCTATTAAGGCTTTTAGCTGAGGATAATTTATATTGTCCCAAGGCAATAACCATGACCATAAGCACTAATAATGCACCCCAAAATAACAACACTCTGTTCAAAGAAAATAAAGGCGTTTGAGGTATTAACTCAGGCTGTAATAAATTAATAGAATATTTATTCGCCATAATTTATTCCTTTATCATTAGAGGTAGCATTTTGTGGATTAGTTTTATTTAATAATTCAGCTTTATCTGGCATAGTAGCGCCAATAGCGCCTGCCATTTGCCGATAGTTTTCAAAACCTTCTGGTAGTATTAACACACCAACACTAACATGAGTATTTTCTGCAAGCTTACTAATAATAAAATCTTCATTGGCAACCGGTAAAATAACCTTAATGGCTTTAATTACTGGTTGCTTTAACTGTCGCTCAAAATAGTCAGTTGACTTTTGAATTTCCAAACTCAAATTATCAATAATTTCCGAGGTTAATTCAGCTTTGTTCTTATCCCCTAAATGCGCAAAACCACGTAAGTGACGATAAAAGCAAATGCGTCCTTGTCGTACAATGAGAATAAAGACCTCTTCATTCGGCTTTTGACAAATCATTAATTGTGCATCATCACTAAAAGGTAATAAACGCGCAAAAGCAAACTCTTCTACAATAATACTCTCAAGGGTAATTTCATCACTATTAATTGAACTAACCAGTATTTGTAGCTCATTTAAAGGAGCACAAACCACGTAAAGTTTTTCACTACCATCGGGTAGTTTAGGACCATAAAAATAATCAACGACCATGTTATCTGGGGAATAAGGAACTAAGTCTTTTACCTGCCACTTTAAAGCGCTTATTATCTCTTCTTCAGGAACAGCTGGTTTAACTATTTGTACTATTTGGTACTGATCGTTAGACAAAACTAACGAACAATGACCTTTTACCTGTTCTTTTTTAGAAAAGTTGTTGAAAACCTTACTGTAATCACTTGAAGTATTGTCAAGTTGTTTACAACGAATATTTTTTTGCGCAGGATCTTTATCGTCAATATAGCAATATGACAACGAATTTTTTCTCAGCGAGATACCAAGTAATTGGCTCACTTTCTTTTTTGTGAATAATTGACTGACGTTGTTAAAAAATGACATTGATAAAATAGACTATTTTAGTGTTAAGTAAACAGGTAGTATATTATTAAGAAAGCTTATTTTTATCAAAAAACCTTTTAATCACTTGCTTACAACTTTGTTTTATTTTAACAACATTATCCCTAATTCTATAAAAGTCGCAAGTTTTATAAGTGTTTATCGACTAATTTTGCGCAAAAAACATTATATTTATGACGAATAACTCTCCATTACAATTAATTAATCATCCAATATTCAAGTTTCACCGATTAACAATATCGATTAAGCGTGACGATTTAATTCATCCCATTATTTCGGGCAACAAATGGCGAAAATTAAAATACAATTTAATACACGCCAAAAACAACCATAAAAGCAGTGTGTTATCTTTTGGCGGTGCTTATTCCAATCATATTCATGCACTTGCATTTGCTTGTCACCAACAAAGCTTAGCAAGTATTGGCATTATTCGTGGTGAACCTCACTATGCAAATAACTTCACGTTAAGTTGGGCTAAATATTGGGGAATGAAATTAATTTTTGTTGATAGAGAAACCTATAAAAAGCGCCATCAGCAAGACTACTTACAGCAATTACAAAACCAGTTTTCACAAAGCTTTATTGTGCCTGAAGGTGGTAGCAATAAATTAGCATTGCTTGGTATGAGCGAGGTGATTGACGAATTAAACCAGCAAACAAAATTTGATAGTTTATTATGCCCTATTGGTAGTGCAGGCACATTAGCGGGGCTAATACAGGGTGATAGTAATCAGCATAATTTAATTGGTATTGCGGTATTAAAACAAGGTGCTGATAATAAAAGTTACCTTAGAGATGAGGTAATAAAGTTATTACCAAATAACACTAAAGACTATCAAAACTGGCATATAGAAAATAATATGCATCGCGGCGGTTATGCTAAGTTTAGTGCTAGTGATTTAGAACGAATTTTTGCATTTAGTAAAGCGACCAATATCCCTTTTGAGCCCATATATTCAGGAAAAATGTTATTAGCCTTACTCGATTTAATCGAGCAAGGCTATTTTCCCGCAGGACATAAAATAGTTATGCTACATACGGGCGGACTGCAAGGGTTAGGCGGCTTAGCCGAGCGAAAACTAATTAACACTAAACAATGGGGTGTACCGCCACAAGCACCGAGTTCCTAAGGTCTGGGTCTAGGGTCTAAAACATATTTGAAATACTTTGTACCAAACCTTTAACTAACGCAGGCTCTGCTTCTGGAAAAGTTAAATTTACTTTATTGGCAACTGATACAATACGGGTTTGATAACGTTTCCAGTGTACATTTTCTACAGATGAAATGGTTTCAGTTCCTTGAGTACCTTGAGTCAAACTTGAGTGATCAGATTCTGTTACAGTAACGCCCTTTTTGGCACGCTCAGAAAGTCGAATATCAGTAATAATAGTGTAATAAATATCTTTAACTGAAGCGTCCACCATAGTACCTAATAAGGCACCCGCTACTGCCAGAGCGACTTTACCATCGCCTTTTCCCATAGTTGAACCAATAGCTCCACCCGTTAAAGCACCACCAACACCTGATTTATCAACACTCCTATTAGCACGACCGGCTTTAAGTACATTTGCTTGCAACCAAAAATGGGCTTTTTCAGGGTTATCCGTAATGCGATAGCCTCTATTAGCTAGTGCTTGTTTTATCGCATATTCAACGGATAAATTAGGTTTGTCTGAGGTATTGCGTACGCGCACATATATCACACGTTTTTCTGGTGCTACGGGATCTAAAAAAATACTCTGCGACATTTTAGTTTGCACATCCAGATTTTTTTTAGCGACCGAAGTATGAATAGCACCACAGCCAGATAAGGCGGCTAAACTTAACAAAGCTATTGCTAAGATACCTTTTGAAAAATATTTATTCATGAGCTTTCCTTTACTATTGATTTAATACTTAAATTATAAACCTTCAGACATAAAAAAACACCGCTATTTCGTTATGAAAATGCGGTGTTTTTGTCAAAAAGTGTAACACTGAATATAAATATACTTATTCTACGAATAATTATGCTTCAGCGATTACTACTAATTTAATTTCAGTATCTACGTCGTTATGTAAGTGAATTGCGATATCGAATTCACCTGTTTCACGAATAGTACCTAATGGTAAACGTACTTCTGCTTTTGTAATTTCAACGCCAGCTTCTGTGATTGCATCAGCAATATCACGAGTACCGATTGAACCAAATAATTTACCTTCGTCACCTGCTTTAGAAGCAATAGTAACTTCAGTTAACGCTACTAACTGTTCTGCACGAGCTTGTGCAGTAGTTAATACTTCGGCTAATTTTTTCTCTAAATCAGCACGACGAGCTTCAAAACGTTCAACGTTTTCTTTTGATGCAAATACTGCTTTACCTTTAGGTAATAAGTAGTTACGCGCATAGCCAGATTTAACTGACACCTTGTCACCAAGGCCGCCTAATTTGGCGATTTTATCTAGAAGAATTACTTCCATTATAAACCCCTTGTTAGGTTACTTGTGTAAATCTGTATATGGTAACAATGCTAAGAAACGAGCACGCTTGATCGCACGACCAAGTTGACGTTGATATTTAGCAGCTGTACCAGTAATACGGCTAGGAACGATTTTACCACTTTCAGTGATATAGTTTTTAAGCGTAGCGATATCTTTATAATCGATTTCGGTAGCGCCTTCCGCGGTAAAGCGGCAGAACTTACGACGTCTAAAAAAACGAGACATGGAATTTCTCCTAATTAATCATTTCAATCTGTTGAGCATGAAGTGCTATAAATGCATTACCATTTCTAGCTTCATGACGGTTGATAAATCCCGTCACTTTTATCTTTGTGCCCGCAGTTAAATCACGAGTTAAGTTTTGTGCCCATACTCCTGTTGCCACTACACGCATTCTTACGAATGCTTGGCGAGTCAATCCCTCTTCAACTTGCATAGACTTGTGATCTAATGAAAATTGACAATGACAAATTCCCGCAGGGCTTGTTGATAGTTTAGGTGTTTTAACCACCTCACCTATCAAGGTTAAACAGTTTTCTGTATAAACAGAATGGGTCACGAATTACCTATTCTTCGCTAGCAGCTTCTTCAGATTTCTCTTGTGTAGAGGCTTCTTCAGTTTTTACTGGCGCTTCAGCAACATCTTTCTTAACTTCGCGCTTTACTTCACGATTGTCGTCACGACGGTCATCTTTAGCAGCAGCCATTGGCGATGCTTCAGTTACCGCGTCTTTAGTACGCATGATCATGTTACGAAGAACAACATCGTTATAACGGAAAGAAGTTTCAAGTTCATCAATAACTGACTGTGGCGCTTCAATGTTCATAAGAACATAGTGTGCTTTGTGCAATTTATTGATTGGGTATGCTAATTGGCGACGACCCCAGTCTTCTAGACGGTGGATTTTGCCTTCAGCAGCATTGATCAAGTCTGTATAGCGCTGGATCATACCAGACACTTGTTCACTCTGATCAGGGTGAACCATAAATACGATTTCGTAATGACGCATTACGAGCTCCTTACGGTTGTAGCCTCTTTATTGGCTCAGCCAAACACCAATGGAGACAAGGAACAAAAAGTTAAGGCTGAATTAAGGACGCGTATTGTAGAGAAATTGCGCACTAAAGGCAAGGTTAGTTTTCTGATATAAGATAGCTAACCTTAAAACGCAGCTTACCGTACTAATAATGACCAAAAGAACCCGCAGGGCCAGGGAAAACTACAGGGCTTTCAAAACCTTCTTTAGACACACTCGCGACACCAAAAAAGTAATTGTCGATAACAATATTTTTTAGCGTAAATTGTGCTACATCACCCACATATTGACTATGTGTCCACGTTGGTTCAGTGGTTAAACGCCAATAAATTCGATAACCTGCAATATTTTTTGCCTGTTTATTGCTAACTTTTTGCCATGATAATGTTGTTGAGGGACTAACAGCACCTGCTATGCTAACCTGTGTGGGTGGTGCAGGTGCCCATGCCAATGAGGCTAAAGTGACCGCATTAAGTGAAGTTAATTTAGCAGCATAGTCAATATTTACACCGCTGAGAACATCACCATAGTGTTTGCCATTTTCAATGCGCACATTTTGATGTTGGCGATCGTAATTTTCGTTAGTTTCCATTATACGAACAGCAGCATAACCTTGCTGATTAAAAGGGCGGTGATGGCCACCACGTTTAAAGCGATCAAGGCGATAAACCATCATCACATCAAGATTAGGGATGTATTGATCGGCAATATTATCAATGTAACGCGCTAAATTACGTGAAGCAGAATCGACTTCTCCTCCAGTAAAACGGCGTAATTTTGCTTCTTTCGCCGTTTCGGTATAACGAATACCTTCAGAAAATACGCGAGCGGTAGTATTGTCAATAACGCCGTTAAGACCCGCAATGTTTCCTATCATGTCATTATTTAAAACAGCTTCAATGTGCCAATTTTCTTTTTTCGCAATGCCGGCCATCATTTTACCGCCAAATAAACCTTGTTCTTCACCCGACAATGCGGCATAAACAATAGAACCATTAAACTTATATTGAGATAACACTCTAGCCGTTTCTAAAACTCCCGCAATACCAGAGGCATTATCATTAGCTCCAGGCGCATCACTGGTAAAATCTAATGGGTCGCTTACTCGAGAATCAATATCTCCACTCATAATAACATAACGATTAGGGGCTAATTGTCCCCGTTGAATCGCGATAATATTTACAACTTCAGTAGGGTTAGGAATACGTTTTTCACCTGAAAACACTTGCTTTTGTTCAATAATTTCAAGGCAATCACCACATTGTTGTGATATTTTTTCAAATTCAGACTTTATCCAACGACGTGCTGCTCCAATACCTCGAGTATTTGATTTAGTTTCAGATAAAGTATGACGAGTACCAAAACCAACAAGACGCTTAACCGTGTAGCCGATTTTTTTAGCCTCGATTTGTTGCTGTATATTATTTAAAACTAAATGCTCTTGTGGTGGTACTTGGTTTATTGGTTGTTTTGCAAAGCTCTGGCCTGAAATAAAAACAATACTAATAAAATGAATTAACCGCATTTTAGTAACTTTAATTAACATATCTAACTCCCATCTTTTTATTGAGTAGAAATAATAAAATTAATCACCCACTTCGGCTAGGTGATTAATCTTATTAATCATTCCGACTATCTTATTAAATTCATCAAACTTTCACATTTAAATGTTGACTAAACGGTTAGTTTTTTGAACAATCTATTATGAAAATTACAATAAATGGATTAATCATGAAAATAAAATTAACCGCAGCACTATTATTTAGCAGTGTTGCCTTAACTAGCCATGCCAACGTACTTATAACTGAATATGTCGAAGGTGGTGGCAGCAATAAAGCGATAGAAATTTCAAACCTTGGTAGCGAAAATGTTGATTTAGCAACAGAAGGTTATAAATTAAGTTTATATAGCAATGGTAAAACTAGTGTTCAAAATGAGTTATTACTACAAGGCTTATTAGTTCCTAATTCAAGCTTAGTGGTCTATAACACTAGTGCTGCAGATGCTTTTAAAAAGGCGGCACCACAAGGCTATCAAGA
>WGGB01000043.1 GCA_015491935.1 Alteromonadaceae bacterium | reverse complement strand
CCGTAATTTTAACTTAATTGGTTTGTTGCCACCAAGGTATGAAACAATTGATGAGCAAGTTGAACGTGCTTATATGCAGTACAGTAGTTTTAAAGGCAGTTTGAATAAGCATATTTATTTACGCGCTATACATGACAATAATGAAACGTTATTTTTTAAATTAATGCAAGATCATTTAGCCGAAATGTTACCCATCATTTATACGCCAACGGTGGGAGATGCTTGTGAACAATTTTCTGATATTTATCGAAGTTCGCGAGGTTTATTCGTTTCTTACGAAGAACGCCATCACATTGATGATATTTTACATAATGCCACCAAAAACAAAATAAAAGTGATTGTAGTAACCGATGGTGAGCGTATTTTAGGGCTAGGAGATCAAGGTATTGGCGGTATGGGTATTCCCATTGGTAAATTATCACTTTATACCGCTTGTGGTGGTATTAGCCCTGCTTATACCTTGCCAGTGATGCTTGATGTGGGTACAAATAACGAAAAACTATTGAATGATCCCATGTATATGGGGGCGCGTCATAAACGCATTAACCAAGCAGAATATGATGAATTTTTAGATTTATTTATTCAAGCGGTTAAACGCCGTTGGCCTCATGTATTATTGCAATTTGAAGATTTTGCACAACCTAATGCTATGCCATTGTTAAAGCGTTATCGCAACGAATTGTGTTGTTTTAATGATGATATTCAAGGAACCGCCTCAGTTACGGTGGGAACTTTGCTTGCTGCTTGTCGTACTAAAGGTGAAAAACTATCGCAACAAAAAGTTGTGTTTGTTGGTGCAGGTTCTGCTGGTTGTGGTATTGCAGAACAAATTATTAGCCAAATGGTACGTGAAGGTTTATCGGCTGAGCAAGCACGCAGTCAAGTGTTTATGGTTGATCGTTTTGGCTTAGTAACGGAAGATATGACAGGCTTACGTGATTTTCAAGAAAAATTAATGCAACCTAAGGCAGCTATAGCACAATGGCAAGTAGCTGGAGAGTATGCTTCATTAGTGGAAGTATTAGAACACTCACAAGCTGGTATTTTAATTGGGGTTTCAGGGCAACCAGGTTTATTTACCGAACAAGCTATTAAAACCATGAAGCAACATAATGCTAAACCGATTGTTTTTCCATTAAGTAACCCTTCTCGTCAAGTCGAAGCTACGCCAGAGCAAGTTATTCATTGGTGTGAAGGTGAGGTTATTATTGCCACAGGTAGCCCGTTTGAACCCGTGGAATATAAAGGTGAGATTTATAAAATTTCACAGTGTAATAATAGTTATATATTTCCGGGTATTGGTTTAGGTATTGTAGCCGCCAATATTAACCGTGTTACCGATGAAATGTTGATGATAACCAGTGAAACTTTAGCCGCTGCCTCACCATTGGCAAATACAGGAAGTGGTGAGTTATTACCTGCTTTAACTGATATAACTCATTTAAGTAAGGCTATTGCATTTAAAGTAGCCAAAGTGGCTTATGAGCAAGGACACGCTTTAGTCTTGTCTGATGAAATGTTAAAAGAGAAGATAGAGCGAAATTTTTGGGAGCCTAAATACCGAGAATATCGCCGTATTAGCTTATAGTTAGACATGATTAACTTTTATTTTAAAGTCTATTTTTAGATTAAAATAGGCTTTTTGCTTTAATTAGTCTATAATTCGCGCCAAAATTTTATTCGACGTATTTTATACATTAATTTAAGAGGGCTTATCAATGGCTATCGAACGTACTTTTTCTATCTTAAAACCTGATGCCGTAGCTAAAAATGTTATTGGTCAAATTTATAACCGTTTTGAAACTGCTGGCTTAAAAATTGTTGCCGCTAAAATGGTTCATTTATCTAAAGAAAAAGCTGAAGGTTTTTATGCAGAACACAGCGAACGTCCATTTTTTGGTGCGTTAGTTGAATTTATGACTTCTGGTCCAGTAATGGTTCAAGTTTTAGAAGGCGAAAACGCTGTTCTTAAAAATCGTGAAATTATGGGTGCAACTAACCCAGCAGAAGCTTTAGCGGGTACTTTACGTGCTGATTACGCTGATTCAATTGATGAAAATGCCTGTCACGGTAGTGATGCTTTAGAATCAGCAGCACGTGAAATTGCTTATTTCTTCAGTGATGACGAGATCTGTCCACGTACTCGTTAATATTTGATTAAAACTTGCTTCTTTCACCGATCTGTTTGTTGCAAGTGCTCACCTATAGACATAGGTTCTGCGCTTGCTCCTCAATCTCGGTGAAATTATCGTCGTTTTAATGCAATATTAATACTATTGAATACTTTAAGGGATTTTACTGAGTAATTGGTAAAATCCTTTCTGTTTTATATTGGCTCAAATTGTCGTACGGCTATGTTCGGCGTATAATAATATGAGTTATATTTGTTTTTTTGAGATTTTTTATGCCTGACATTAACACTGCTCCAACGACCAAAATTAATTTACTGGATTTTGATCATCAAATGATGCGTGAATATTTTGCTGAAATTGGTGAAAAGCCATTTCGTGCCGATCAAATAATGAAGTGGATTTATCATTTTGGTTACAGTGATTTTGAGAAAATGACTAATATTAATAAAAAGTTACGTGAAAAATTACAACGGCATTGTGAAATTAGCGCACCAGAAATTTCAAAAAAACAAGTATCGACTGATGGCACCATAAAATACGCGTTAAAACTTAATGGTGGCCAAGAAGTTGAAACGGTATGGATCCCTGAAAATGACCGTGCTACTTTGTGTGTATCATCGCAAGTAGGCTGTGCTTTAGAATGTACTTTTTGTGCAACGGCGCAACAAGGTTTTAATCGTAATTTATCTATGTCTGAAATTATCGGGCAAGTATGGCGAGTAGCTAACGATATTGGTGCTACACGTATTGCAGGTAAACGCCCCATTACAAATATTGTGATGATGGGGATGGGTGAGCCCTTATTAAACATGAAAAACCTTATTCCTGCGCTAGATACCATGCTTAATGATTTAGGTTATGGATTATCAAAACGTCGCGTTACGGTAAGTACTTCAGGTGTTGTTCCAGCGCTTGATATGCTCAAAGAAAAAATAGATTGTGCTTTGGCTATTTCTATTCATGCGCCAAATAATAAGTTACGTGATGAGCTTGTACCAATTAATAAAAAATATCCACTAGAGGAGTTTTTGCAAGGAGCAAAGCGTTATATTGAAGGCTCTAAAGCGAACAAACAAGCGACTATTGAATATGTTATGCTTGATCACGTTAATGATAGTACCGATCAAGCGCATGAATTAGCTCATGTTTTAAAAGGATTACCAAGTAAAATTAATTTGATCCCTTTTAATCCTTATCCAGGTTCTTCCTATAAACGTCCAAGCAATTCGCGTATTGATCGTTTTGATAAAGTATTACAATCGTACGGTTTAACCGTGATCACTCGCCGAACGCGTGGTGGTGATATAGATGCTGCTTGCGGACAGTTAGCGGGTGAAGTGTTAGATAGAACTTTACGTACTAACGAAACACGTACTAATAAAACTAGCCATCATAAAAATGATGAAATTACGGTAAAAGTGGTATAACTTACAACAAAGTGCTTTAATGGTTAATTAACATATCAATTTATTTAAAAGTTACTATGTATCAGAAAATTATGACCTTATTTTCATCTAAAAATGTATTAACATTTACCTTTGCTGTATTGGTAAGTGTTTTTTTGAGTGCTTGTGTCACACAAGACTATAAAGCAGATAATACGCCTGTTATTGAAAACCCTGTTAGTAATAATGATAAAGCCATGACTCGAATCCAGCTTGGGTTAGGCTATTTAAAAATGGGTAATACCACACAAGCAAAGCTTAATTTAGAAAAAGCTAAGCATATGGCACCTAACTTAGTGCAAGTCTACACCGCATTTGCACATTATTATGATCAAGTTGGTGAAGTTGACTTAGCTATTAAAGCTTACGAAAAAGCATTATCGATTAAAAGTGATGACGCAGACACCTTAAATAATTATGGTGTTTTTCTTTGTGGTCAAAATAGGGTTGATGATGCAGAAAAACAATTATTAAAAGCTATTGCTGTACCAAGTTACTTATTAGTGTCTCAAAGTTATGAAAATATAGCTCTATGCCAGCTCAAAGTTAATAATTTTGCAAAGGCTGAAAAATATTTAAAAAAATCTATCGAACATAGTCCTAATAACACTTCAGCCATAGTACAAATGGCGCAGTTGCAATATGCTAAAAAAAATTACCTTGAAGCTGAAAAATACCTTAAGCGTTTTGAAAAAGTTACTCGTCATTTTAGTCCATTGCCGTTAGCGCTCGCTTATAAAGTGTATCTCAAAGAGGGAAAAAATAACATTGCTAAAAATTATGCAGCAATGTTAGTTAAAATGTTTCCACAATCTTATCAAACTAAGCAATATTTAAAAAATGGTTTAGCGCACATTGAAGCTGATAATTTGGCTGAAAAGTATCAGCAATTAATTGCTAAACAGCATTTGAGTAAACCCAAAAAACGTGTTTTTAAATTATCACCTAATCATCCTAAAAAACTGGTTGTAACTTCAGCTAAAACACCTTTTAAAGTGACTTCTTCCTTAAGTCGCTTACCTATTACTCGTAGTGTTAAAACTGTAGAAAAAAGTGACCTAGACAAAACTAAAAGTGAAACCGTTATTAGTGATGAAATGATGGAAAAACTTATTAATGAAAATGTTGTGAGCTCAACGAAGTTAAATAGCACTAAAGTAAAAATCAATAAGAATAAAACTGTTGCTAATGACATTACGAGGGATATGACAACCTCTGATGCCAATGACAATGTTAGTAAAAACAGTGCAGAGCAAAAATTTGACAATATAGTCACTAAAGACATTACGAGTGATATGACAACCTCTGATGCCAATGACAATGTTAGTAAAAACAGTGCAGAGCAAAAAGTTGATAATATAGTCACTAAAGACATTACGAGTG
>WGGB01000042.1 GCA_015491935.1 Alteromonadaceae bacterium | reverse complement strand
ATGTTAGCTGGGGCGAGTTTGTATGATCCTAATCGCATTGATATTCGTGGTGAATTAACGGTAGGCCAAGAAGTTGTTATTGATATAAATTGCATTTTTGAAGGCAAAGTTAATTTAGCTAATAATGTAAAAATTGGCGCAAATTGTAGCCTTAAAAATTGCACTATTAGTGCAAATAGTGAGATTAAAGCTAATAGCATTATTGAAGACAGTATTGTTGGTGAAAATTGTTCAGCGGGGCCTTTTGCCAGACTTCGCCCTAATAGCGAAATGAAAAATAATTCTCACGTAGGTAATTTTGTTGAAATGAAAAAGACAGTGCTCGGCGAAAACTCAAAAGCGGGTCATTTAACCTATTTAGGCGATACTGAAATAGGCACTAACGTTAATATTGGCGCTGGAACTATTACTTGTAATTATGACGGTGTTAATAAATTTAAAACTATTATTGGTGACAATGCCTTTATTGGTTCTAATAGTTCGCTTGTTGCGCCAGTAACAATAGGTACCATGGCAACCGTTGGTGCAGGTTCGGTTATTGCCAAAGAAGTTGGCGATAATGATTTAGCGGTGGCTCGAGGTAAACAGCGTAATATAACTAGCTGGCAACGACCTAAGAAAGTCTGAATTCGAGAAATAACTAAATAGATAATATATTATTAATATTATCTATTTAATTTATACTTTTAGCTATGGT
The DNA here is from genome assembly GCA_015491935.1 of Alteromonadaceae bacterium. GTDB lineage: Bacteria > Pseudomonadota > Gammaproteobacteria > Enterobacterales > Alteromonadaceae. The sequence continues at coordinate 8,484 of WGGB01000042.1, read as the reverse complement.
CAATAAAAGGAGATATTTAATAATATGCGTATAACATTAGTCATTTGCTTTACTTTGTTATTAAGCTCTTCTTTATGGGCACAGCAGTCCTTCCCTCTAAGAGTTGTAGGGACTAATTTGAATTTGTTGCAATACGAAAAAAATAGTCAAATTACTGGAACAAGTGTTGATATTCTGAAGCAGTTATTAAAGTTAAGTCAATTAAAAGCTGAAATCGAATTAATGCCTTGGGCTAGAGCATATTATTTAGCAAAAAACACACCTAATATGATTATTTTAAGCATAGTAAGGACGCCTGATAGAGAACCATATTTTTATTGGTTAGGGATCGTTAGTAAGGTCAATGAAGCTTATATATCATTAAAAAAATACCCACAAAATTTTGTTAAAAATGACCAAGAGGCGAAACAAAAAACGATTGTAGTCGTGCGTCATTCTAGTAGTCATTATGCTTTATTGAAAAAAGGGTTTGTCGAAGGAAAAAATTTATATCTTGTTTCGTCTCCCAAAAAAGCCTTTAATTTATTTATTAAAAATAAAGTAGCATTAATGTACACAGATCCCGAGATAGTAAAAGAATACATTAAAGAATATAAACAACATCGTATTGAAATAAATTATGCCCCACTCGCTACTGAACCTCAGCAAAATAGTTATATTGCTATTAATATTCATTCAAATGCCAAACTTGTTAAACGCTTACAGCAAGCTATGCAAAAATTTTCCAAAACAGCACAATATGAGTCATTAGTTAGCAAATAAAGACTTGTTAAAGTACTATTTATTTGTTTAAATATCTTTCGGTTCGAAAGATAATGTTTTTTTATTAAATTATACTTTCAAAATGAAATAATTTTATTAAATATAGTCCTTAAATGTCTAAACGCAATACCCAACAACGTCGTCACACCATTATCACAGAACTTAATAAATTAGGTGAAGTGAGTGTTGAACAGTTAGCAAAACAATTTAACACCTCAGAAGTTACTATTCGTAAAGACTTAGCAATATTAGAAACCAGTGGCCTATTACTAAGGCGTTATGGTGGTGCTATTGCCCTTCCGCAAGAAATATTACAAACAGAGCAAAACGAAACTAAAAAATTAAATGTTTCAAAGCGAAAGTTGTCTATTGCTAAAACAGCGGCTAATCTAATTAAAGATCATTATCGTATTGTGATTGACAGTGGTCGTACGACCTCAGCATTAATTCAGCAATTAAATAACAAACAAGGCTTAGTGGTAATGACCAATTCGCTAGCAATAGCCAATGAATTACAAACATTAGAAAATGAGCCTACTTTATTAATGACAGGTGGTACTTGGGATCCTCATTCAGAAGCTTTTCAAGGGCAAGTAGCAGAACAAGTATTACGCTCTTATGATTTTGATCAATTATTTATTGGTGCTGATGGTATCGACATTGATCGAGGTACTACTACGTTTAATGAACTTATTGGTTTAAGTCGAGTAATGGCAGCAAGTGCTAGAGAAATTATAGTCATGGTTGAATCGGATAAAATTGGACGAAAAATTCCAAATTTAGAGCTAACTTGGCAACAAATAACCACTTTAGTTACCGATCATCATATTGATAAAGACATTAAAAATAAATTATTAAAAGAAGGTGTTAATTTAATTATTGCTCCTTAAAAGTGATTAAATTGTTAACATTTTTACCTTCAAATTACAGTGAATAAAATATAGGAAATATTATGTGTGGAATCGTCGGTGCCGTGGCACAAAGAGATGTCGTTAATATCTTAGTAGAAGGACTAAAACGGTTAGAATACCGTGGATATGACTCAGCAGGTGTTGCCATTATTAATAATCACAATGAGCAGCAAGCGCAATTAAATAGTGTTAAACGCTTAGGTAAAGTACAAGCTTTAGCAGACGCAATAAAAGAAAATTCATTATTGGGTGGAACAGGTATTGCGCATACTCGTTGGGCAACACATGGCTCTCCAAGCGAAGTAAATGCTCACCCTCACCTTTCAAATGAGACTATTGCGGTAGTACATAATGGCATTATTGAAAATCACGCACAGTTACGCGAAAAGTTACAAGCACTTGGTTATAACTTTATTTCGCAAACGGACACTGAAGTGATCACCCACTTAGTTCATCATGAATTAAAAACTAGCGAAAATTTATTATCGGCAGTACAAAAGACAGTAAAACAGCTTGATGGTGCGTATGGTGCTGTGGTCATGGATAGTCGAAATCCAGACAAAATTATTGTTGCTCGTTCAGGTAGCCCATTAGTAATAGGTTATGGTTTAGGTGAAAACTTTATTGCCTCAGACATGATGGCACTATTACCCGTTACCCGTCGTTTTGCTTTTTTAGAAGAAGGAGATGTTGCTGAAATTACACGTTTTGAAGTCAATATATTTGCTGAAAATGGGGATAAAGTTGAGCGCGAAATAAAAGAAAGTTCAGCAAGTAATGATGCGGGCGACAAAGGTGAATATCGTCACTATATGCTTAAAGAAACTTATGAGCAACCTATTGCTATTCGTAATACGCTAGCGGGACGATTAGTAGGCGATAAGCTTGATAACCGTAGTTTTGGTGCTGGCGCTGATAAAATATTTAAAGAGATTGAACACGTACAAATTATTGCTTGTGGCACCAGTTATCATTCAGGCATGGTGGCACGATATTGGTTAGAAGCGTTAGCAGGTATTTCCTGTAATATTGAAATAGCCAGTGAATTTAGATATCGCCGTTCTTTTGTGCCTAAAAATGCCATGATTGTCACCATATCTCAATCAGGAGAAACGGCAGATACATTAGCCGCATTACGTTTAGCGAAAGAGCTAGGCTATAAAGCCAGTTTAACGCTATGTAATGTTGAAGGTTCTTCATTAGTACGTGAGTCTGATCTTGCCTTTATGACTAAAGCAGGTGCTGAAATTGGTGTTGCTTCTACCAAAGCATTTACCACGCAACTAGTGGGATTAATGATGATGACGCTCGCCATAGGCCAACATCATGGTATGTCAGCGGCAACTCAAACACAAATAACACAAGCGTTAATGAGTTTGCCTAACAAAATAGATGAAGTGCTTGCGCTTGCACCATCAATTGAAGCATTAGCCGAAGATTTTGCTGATAAACATCATGCACTATTTTTAGGGCGAGGCGATCAATATCCTATTGCGATGGAAGGTGCGTTAAAACTAAAAGAAATTTCCTATATTCATGCCGAAGCTTATGCTGCTGGCGAATTAAAACATGGCCCACTGGCACTTATCGATGCCGAAATGCCTGTTATTGTTGTTGCGCCACAAAATGACTTAATTGAAAAATTAAAATCGAATGTTGAAGAAGTTCGCGCTCGTGGTGGTTTAATGTATGTGTTTGCCGACTCTAATGCTAACTTTATTAGTGATAACACCATGAAAGTAATTAACGTGCCTGTATGTGATGAATTAATTGCCCCTATTGTGTACACAATACCACTGCAATTATTGTCTTATTATGTGGCTATAATTAAAGGTACTGATGTTGATCAACCACGTAATTTGGCAAAGTCAGTCACTGTTGAATAAGAGGTAGATTACAAAACCTATATATTTTTCACTAAAGCTTCGTAAAAAGTTATTTTTTAGTATAAAGTTATCTAGGTATATACAGATAACTTATTACAATAGCTAATAACAACGTTTTAATTACATTATTTTAGTCTCAGTATTCAAAGGTGATAAAATGTTTTCAAATTTTTTTGGTAATTCCAATAACATTCAGTTAGAACAAGAAAAAGCCAAATTACAACAAAAAATAAGTGAGTTAGAGAATCAGCTCGCTGTCGCCTCAGAAGAAAACCAGCAATTAGCAGAAGATATGTCTACGAGTGCTGCTCGTTATAAAAATCAGGAAGATTTAAACAAGCTTTGGTTAAATTCTTCTGAGTTAGTTAATAAAATTCGTGAAGAATTAGCCGATTCATCCACTCATTTATTAGCCAATCGTGATGAGTTTGACTCTTCTCAAAATTTATTTGATGAAATATTAACAAAATTAGCCGAAACCATTAAGGCAACAGCAACCATTAATACTGATACAGGTAAAGTTGCTGAGTCGGTGAGTAGTTTAAAAACAGTGACCGCAGGTATTAATGATTTTGTTACTATGATCAAGGGTATTTCAGATCAAACTAACTTATTAGCTTTAAATGCCGCTATCGAAGCTGCGCGTGCGGGTGAACAAGGGCGCGGTTTTGCCGTCGTAGCCGATGAAGTTAGAACACTAGCACAGCGTAGCGCAGAAGCAACCAGTGAAATATCAGATTTAATTGATGAAGTAAATCAACAAATGGAATCAGTAGCCTTAGGTGTTAATAATGTTGGCGAAAAAAGCCAAGACATTAATGTAAATACAGCATCTATTGAAGGTACAGCTACGAGCATTGTTAAAGTATCTAAAAAAATGGTGAGTGTTATTAGTCATACAACCGCCGATGCATTTTTACAAACCGTAAAAATGGATCATGTAGTATGGAAGCTTGAGGTGTATCAAGTGATGTTGGGTGTATCAAATAAAACAATTAATGATTTTGCTGATCATAAAAATTGTCGCTTAGGGCAATGGTATTACCAAGGTGAAGGGGCACAATTATACAGTTCATACCCTTCATTTAGAAATATGGAGCGCTCTCATGCTGCCGTACATAATCATGGCTTAGCGGCATTAAAATTAATGGCTAAAGGTGAAGGTGAATTAGCATTAAAAGATTTAGCTTTAATGGAAAGTGCAAGTATTGAAGTTGTTGATTTGCTTAGTGCATTAGCTCATGAAATAGCAGCGCAACATTAACATTACGCTATTGTAAATACTCTTGAAAACACAATAATAAACGCATTAATAATACTATTAATGCGTTTTTGTTTGTATTAGGTTTAGTAATTAAGACTAAGGGCTACTATACTTATTTTTAAATGTGTATAACGTAATAATATAGTGGTGATGATGTTATTTTTCCCTTTTTATTTTAAGTTAGTAAGCAATGATTGATCCTAAAAAATGTGATATTTTAGAAAACTTTCCTCTTGAAGAAGTGCCTATTACTGCGCTTGAGTATAATCAAATACTCGCCATACAAGAAACCGTATTAGGGATGATGGCATATCAAAATAATGCCAATGCTATCTTTTCAAAATTATGTAGTTTAGCTGAATCTCTCTTACCTAATTCAGCTGCATCTATTATGATGAAAAATGAGCAAACGCAGTTAATGAATGTACTCTCAGCACCAAGCGTACCACAATTGGGGCATGATGCTTTGTGTGGCTTAACACCAGGGCCAGGTGGTGGTTCGTGTGGCAATGCGGTATTTAAAAATGAACCGCAGTTTGTTATAGATACGTTTACCGATGAACGCTGGGCTGATATTCGCCAAATAGCTTATGATTTTAACCTATGCTCTTGTTGGTCAATGCCAATTAGAAATGGTGAACAACAAGCGATTGGTTCGTTTGCATTATCTTCTTTTGAGCATCGCACTCCAGCACCTTTTCATAAAAAATTATTAGAAACCTGCGCTCATATTGTCGCCATCGTATTGAAAAATCAGCAACTATCTACAAAATCTTTATTGTATTCAATGGCGCTGTTTAATGCGCAAGAAGGCGTTATGATCACCGATTGTGACAATAATATATTAGAAGTGAATCCTGCTTTTGAAGCGATAACCGGCTATAAAGAAAGTGATGTTATTGGTAAAACACTGAGTATTTTGTCTTCGGGTAAACAAGATGTTGATTTTTATAAAAATATGTGGAAAAAACTGCAGAATAAAGGGCGTTGGAGTGGCGAAATAACCAATAAAAAAGCTGATGGTTCGCCATTGACACAGTGGGTAAATATTAGCGTTATATTAAATGAGCAAAATAAAATAACTAATTATTTAGCCCTATTTACCGATATTAGTGAAATTAAAGCCTATCAAGAAAAAATTAGTTATATGGCGTATCATGATACGTTAACTAATTTATTAAATAAAAGTAGTTTAGAACGCACATTATTGCAGCAAGCTGATGCGAAAAGTCTTATTTTATTAAATGTAAATAACTTTAGTTATATCAATACTGCTTATGGTTTTAGCATAGGTGATAAGTTATTAATAAAAATAACGAATATTTTAAAAAAATTGATACCGCAATTTAAAGCAAATAACGCGCAACTCTATCGTATTAATGCCGATGAATTTGCTTTATTGTTTACCCAGCCTGAAAATGTTGAAAGTATTGTTCACCTTATTCAACAACATTTTAATAATATTACCATTGATATTAGTAATATCACACTGAATATTTCTTTTAATTATGGCGCGGTGAGTGGACGTAGCCACTTATTTAAAAATAGCGCGGTAGCATTAAAAAAAGCCAAAGAGTTAGGCAAAAATAGGTATTATATTTATGATACTGATCTTGACGGTATTGATGTAAATGCCAGAGATTCTTTTATTGTCTACAATAATATGCTCCATAACGCACTTGAGAATAATAATATTATTCCTTATTTTCAAGGGATTAGAGATAACAAAAGTAAAAAAACAACTAAATATGAAGTGCTAGCGCGATTAAAACATCAAAATAAAATAATCAGCCCTTTTTACTTTTTAGAAGCTGCACATTTATCAGGTATGCTGCCTGAAATTACAAAAATAATCATAGATAAAAGCTTTGCTGTCATGGCAAGTCATGATTATGATTTTTCAATTAATATTACCGAAGATGATTTAAGCCGAGATTATCTTGGTGATTATCTTCTTACCAAAAGCCAGCAATATAACATTTCACCTAAACGTGTTATTTTAGAAATACTTGAAGGGGTTAGCTCTACGGGAAAATCGAGTCAGATTAAACAATTAAGTAAATTGAAAAAGCAAGGTTATCGTTTAGCTATTGATGATTTTGGTGCTGAATATTCTAATTTTGAACGTATATTAGACTTAGAAATAGATTTTTTAAAAATTGATGCCAAGTATATTAAACACATAGACAGTGATGAAAAAAGTTACGAAATTGCAAAAGCGATTGCTTATTTTGCTCGTAATGCCAATGTTGCTTGTGTGGCAGAATTTGTTCATAACGAAAAAGTACAAGCCATTGTTGAACAATTAGGTATTGATTATTCACAAGGTTATTATTTTAGTGAACCAAGTGAAAATATTCCTACAGTAAGTTGATATAGCTAGAATTATTAGAGTAAATGTTTATTATTTTACATATTCTTTGTAATCACAAAAAACACTAAAATCAGTATATTTAAAACGAGTATCGGTGGCTTTTATCCATTTGGATGATGCTAAAGCGCTGAGGGTAAACTTCCTTTTGTAACCATCAATGGCCACATAACAACCTAAAGTACGCATGGTTTCATTTTTAACCTTTATACGTGCAAAGTTTTGTGGGCTTATATCATAAGTTATTAATATTTTAGGGCTAGCGTAACAATGTGCACTAATAAAAACACTGAATAAAATAATTGCTTTAGTAAAAAAAGACAAAAACATCCCCTTAAAAAAAGATAGTATAAAAATACTTAATAAAAAATATAAATTACTATTGAAACCGTAATACTCCGACACCATAACAGATAGCAAGCGCAGTTATTAATTAAAACTTACTAACTAACAATTATTATAAACTAAATTAGAGAATATCCATGGCTAACATCGTCCCAGTAAAAAAAGAACAACATCAAAATTTAAAAATTGCTACTAAAAGAAATTTAGCACACGTAGACGGACAACATATTGTTCCGGTAAATGCTCGTGAATTTGCCAAAGCAGCAACAAGCTTTCCTGTTGTATTTGTACAAGATCCCGATTCTTCACGTTTTCGTAGTGTTGTTATGCTGGGTTTAGAAGGTGGAGAAAATTTATTTTATAAAGATGAAAAATGGCTTGGTTTATATGTACCACAAAGCATTGGTATGGCACCTTTTGGTTTAGGTTTAGATCCTGAAAAAGAAAAAACATTAACAACTTGTGTTGACTTAGACAGCCCATTTGTTGGTGAAGATAAAGAACAAGCTTTATTTGACGCTGAAGGTAATGACACTGAGTTTTTCAAAAATGTACAAGAATCTTTAGGTCAGCTTTATGATAATGAAGTTGCTTCTGAAAAATTCTTACAAGAAATTATTGATAACAACTTAATGCAAGAGCTTGAATTAACCATGGCTTTTGCCAATGGTGAAAAGAAAAAACTTACCGGTATTTTCACACTTAATGAGAAAAAACTACAAGAGCTAACTGACGAGCAAGTGGTTGATTTTCATAAACGTGGTTTATTTGTACCTATTTATGCAATGTTAGGTTCTATTGGACAAATTAATCGTTTAATCCAATTACATAATGATTCATCTGAAGATAAAATCTCAGGTATTCAAATTCATACGGTTAATGCTGAAGAAAAGGCTAACGCTTAGTTAGTTTAGTTATTGTATTCGCTAAAGGAGCCTCAAGGCT
>WGGB01000041.1 GCA_015491935.1 Alteromonadaceae bacterium | reverse complement strand
CTTTAGCTAGCAGTTGCGATTAGAATGTTGGTATGAAATATCGTCATGGTTTACATACCAAATATATATAACATTGAATATCACTTCGTTTGGGCGAGCAAATATCGCTATCAAGTTCTAAAAGGTGATGTAGGGTTACGAGTTCGCGAATTGATAAGGCAAACCTGTGAGCACCTTGAAATAGAAATATTGAAAGGTGTAGTCAGCAAAGTTCATGTTCACTTACTTGTATCAGCGCCACCGAATTGGTCAGTTTCCAATATAATGAAACGACTTAAAGGGCGTAGTTCAACAAAATTGTTTCAAGAATATCCAGAGTTAAAGAAGCGATATTGGGGGCAACACTTTTGGGCAAGAGGTTACTTCTGTGTAACAGCAGGAGAGTTAACAGAACAAATGGTCAGTGAATATTTATCACATCACTTTGAAAGAAAAGATGAAAATAATTTTGATGTTGAATAGTGCAGAGTGCTGATAGGACTTTCAGTCCGCAAAAGAACCTACCGTCTTTAGACGGTATGTAGTTCAGTTATATTTAACAATGAATTAATTTGCTATAATGATAAAAAGGGCGATTAAGCCCTTTGCTTAACTCAAGAAAACTAATTAAAATTGCATTTCAGGAACTATATTAGGAATAATTAATTCACCTTCAGTCAATTTTACTATTTCTTCAACTGAAACGCCTGGAGCGCGTTCAAGTAAATGGAATTTGCCTTCTTTAATTTCAATAAAAGCTAAATCGGTTAGTACGCGTTTTATACAACCTTTACCCGTTAGAGGTAAGGAGCAATTGCTCAACAGTTTTGACACGCCATGCTTAGAGGCATGAGTCATAGTAACAATAATGTTATCGGCTCCTGCAACTAAATCCATTGCACCGCCCATACCTTTGATTAATTTACCAGGGATCATGTAAGAGGCAATATTACCATTAACATCTACTTCAAAGGCGCCTAATACCGTTAAATCAACATGACCACCACGGATCATCGCAAACGATTCTGCACTATCAAAAATTGATGCGCCTTTTGCCATAGTAACGGTTTGCTTACCTGCATTAATTAAGTCAGCATCAATTTCTTCTTCTGTTGGAAATTGCCCCATACCGAGTAAACCATTTTCAGACTGCAACATCACTTCTATATTATCAGGAATATAGTTAGCTACTAAAGTGGGAATGCCAATACCTAAGTTGACGTAATAACCATCTTGTAATTCTTGCGCAACACGTTGAGCTATTTGCTCTCTAGATAAAGCCATGGTTATTCTCCTTTTGCTGCTGAAGGTTGAACGGTACGTTGTTCAATACGTTTTTCAAAAGTACCTTGAATTAAACGATTGACATAAATACCTGGAGTATGGATTTGATCGGGGTCAAGTTCACCGACTTCCACAATTTCTTCTACTTCAACCACGGTAATTTTACCTGCAGTTGCTGCTAATGGATTAAAGTTACGGGCGGTTTTTCTAAAGACTAAATTACCATAGCGATCAGCTTTCCATGCCTTAACAATAGCAAAGTCGCCGGTAATAGATTCTTCTAAAATATAATCACGACCGTTAAAGTTACGTTCTTCTTTGCCTTCAGCTACAGGCGTACCATAACCCGTAGCAGTAAAGAAGGCTGGAATTCCAGCACCACCAGCACGCATTTTTTCTGCTAAGGTACCTTGTGGTGTCAATTCTACTTCTAATTCTCCAGCCATCATTTGACGTTCAAATTCAGCATTTTCCCCAACATAAGAGGCGATGATTTTTTTAATTTGGCGATCAGGCAATAGTACACCTAAGCCAAAATCATCAACCCCACAATTGTTTGACACTAGCGTTAAACCTTTTGTGCCTTTGCGTTTGATTTCAGCAATTAAATTTTCTGGAATGCCACATAAACCAAAGCCACCTGCAATTACCGTCATATTATCGGTTAAGCCAGCCATGGCTTCTTCGTAGCTCGATACTACTTTGTCAAAACCTGCCATTGAAAAATCCTCGTTTATTTTTATGTTATTCGGTTAACTGTTATCTGCTTATATTTATTTTTAGACCCTGACCTGCGCCAGGATGACGTATATCAGTGTTGTCATTTCTAGTGTTGCGTCTCGCGCTGCTTGGAACAACCTACATTTCAATCGTTTATGTAGGTCGCTGCTTGCCGCGACAAAGTGTCATGCTGAATTTATTTCAGTTTCTTATTTATTTGTTTCTGCTAATTTAGCCCGATAAGCATTTGACACTTTTGAAATAGGTGCTTTACCTAACTTGTCACTAATAAACCAACCCGCGCTAAGTAATTTATCAAAATCAATACCGGTATTAATACCTAGGCCATTGAGTAAATACACTACATCTTCGGTGGCGACATTACCTGAAGCACCTTTAGCATACGGACAACCACCTAAGCCTGCAATGGCACTATCGACTACCTTAATTCCTTGTTGCAAGGCGGTGTAAATGTTAGTTAACGCCTGTCCATAAGTATCATGGAAGTGTACTGCAAGCTTTTCTGTTGGCACTTTGGCTACAACTGCCTGTAGCATTTTTTGTACACTTGCCACAGTGCCAACGCCAATAGTGTCGCCTAATGATATTTCATAACAGCCCATTTTGTACATTTTATCGGCTACCATAGCGACTTGCTGTGGATCTATCTCACCTTCATAAGGGCAACCTACCACGCAAGAAACATAACCACGCACTTTAATATTAGCCGCTTTGGCTGCTTCAATAATAGGGATAAAACGAGCAAGTGATTCGTCAATAGAGCAGTTAATGTTTTTTTGACTAAAACTTTCTGATGCGGCGCCAAAAATAGCCACTTCGTCAGCATTAACAGCTATTGCTCCTTCAAAACCACGCATATTCGGTGTTAAAGCTGCATAAGTTACGCCTGCTTTACGGGGTAATTTGCTAAATACTTCACTCGAAGTTCCCATTTGTGGAACCCATTTGGGAGAAACAAAGCTACCGCTTTCAATATAGCTAATGCCCGCATCGGCAAGTTTTTCAATTAGGCTTATTTTATCCTCAGCGCTAATTAAGGTTTTTTCATTTTGTAAACCATCACGAGGGCCAACTTCAACTATTTTAACTGAGTTAGGAAGAGTGCTTGAAATTGTCATTATGATTCCTCAGTTGTTGCGGTATCCGTTGCGGGCGTAAAAGCCAATAATTCAGCGCCACCATCAACCATTTCACCTTGTTGAAAATAAATCGCGTCAACAACACCATCGCTTGGCGCGCGAATGGTATGTTCCATTTTCATCGCTTCCATAATTACTAACGGTTGATCTTTTGTGACCGCTTCACCTGCGGCAACTAATACACTCACCATAGTGCCGTTCATTGGCGCGGTTAAGCCGCCATGATCATCTGTGCTGTCTTGTGTGCCACAATCAGGTTGTATGTGAACAAAGTTAAAGACACCATTTTGACGATATAAACTAATATGATTACCTTGATAACTAATGGTGGCGTGGCTGCGATAACCATTGATGCTAAATTGCAGCACATCGTTTTCAATACTGCCTTGACAATCTAAGGTGTTACCATTTACGCTGATCAAATAATAACTGTGTTGACCTTGGCGTTTTTGTTCGATAGTTACTGGATATTCTATTTCTTGGTGCGCTAATACTATTTGATGTGTATGTGGCTCATTTAAGCGCCACGCATTAGTATGATTCCACGGTGAATAGGGATCGTTAGTTTGTTCGGCATTGTTTTTCGCTTTTTGCTGCAATGCTAGCACTAAATAAAGTGCAGCCATTGGCAATTCGTTAGCGAGTGCTTGTTCATCTTGATGAAAAATTTCATCGTGATGTTTTTCAATAAAGCCAGTATCAATATTAGCTTCAATAAAAGGCTTAGCGGTGGCTAAATTATAAAGAAAATCAATATTGGTGGTTACACCATTAATGCGATATTCTGATAATGCTTTCGCTAGACGTTGCAGGGCTTTTTCTCGGTTTTCATCCCAAACGATCAATTTTGCGATCATCGGATCATAAAAAACACTCACTTCATCGCCTTGACGAACACCAGTATCAATACGTACATTTTCACTTTCTAACGGTGTTTGTAAAAAGCTCAATGTGCCTGTTGCAGGTAAAAAGTCGTTATTGGCATCTTCGGCGTAAATACGCGCTTCAAAAGCGTGACCATTAATTTTTAGCTCATTTTGAGTTTTAGGCAG
>WGGB01000040.1 GCA_015491935.1 Alteromonadaceae bacterium | reverse complement strand
GTAGAGTACATCAACAAGAACATCGTATTTACCCGTTAGTGGTAAAATGGTTTTGTGAAAATCGTTTAAGTATGCAAAATGAGCAAGCTGTACTCGACGGTAATATTTTACCTGCAAGTGGTTACGCTAACGACTAGTTAATATTAAATAGTTTAAAATACAACTAATATCGTTAATCGTTAATCGTTAAAAGTTGAATCATGAGTGTGTTATTCTCAAGATTAACTAAGTTACAAGGCAATGGCTTCCCCTAAATGAAATAATTGCCATTGCTCTGCTTGCATTTTTTGCCATTGTTCATCATCTGTTAATGGTTGTGTCGCGATCACAGTCACAATGTCATTTTCAGTGGTTTCTTGATTAAAATCTACCTCCATTTCCGCATCAATTAAACTTGCTTTACCAAAGGGTGCGCGCCTTGTTAAGTAATGTAATTTATTAGAACAAAAAGCAAATAAATACTGACCATCGCTAATAATGACATTAAAAACGCCTAACGCATTTATTTTTACAGCTTGCTCTGCAATAAAAGTAAATAACGTTTTTACATCGGGCTGTTCACTACCAAACTGATAAAACAATTGGTCAAGCAAATAACAAAATGCTTGCTCGCTATCCGTTGTTCCAATAGGGAGGTGTGCTTTTACAGTAAGTTTTTTAGCAAAGTCTTTAAGTTGACCATTATGCGCATAAGTCCAGTTTTTACCCCATAATTGTCGCGTAAATGGGTGCGTATTTTCTAAACAAACAGCGCCAGAATTTGCTTGGCGAATATGACAAATAACCGCTTTACTTTTTATCGGGTAATTTGTTACAAGCTGCGCAATAGGTGATTGTGCGCTAGGTAAAGGATCTTTAAAACTACGACAGCCTTTGCCCTCGTAAAACGTAATTCCCCAGCCATCTTTATGTGGCCCTGTATTGCCACCTCGCTGCATTAAACCACTAAAACTAAAACAAATATCGGTTGGTACATTAGCACTCATCGCTAAAAGCTCACACATTTACTGCTCTCTTTTGTATTAATTACCCACTTACGTTAATAGTAACTTTCTTTTATCTTGAGTTAACCATAAACTTACATTTATCAGCTAAAATTATAACTGCCAAACAATAATTTAATAAGGATTAATAATGGAATTTTTTTTATGGTTACTCTCTGCCATATTTTTAAGTGGTTTTATGGCCTATCACCGAGCCTCATTAAAAGTTTATAGCTATTCTTTTGCCTTACTAATGGTTGTCGGTACATTTTTAAATCTTATTTCAGCATTGGCTTGGCTAGTGTTCTTAATAATAGCCCTACCCTTAAATATTGATACTTTGCGCAAAGAGTATATTAGCGCACCATTATTACGTTTATTTCAAGGTATTATGCCTGATATGTCGAGTACCGAAAAAGAAGCATTAGATGCGGGTACAACATGGTTTGAAGCAGATTTATTTCGTGGTGATCCTGATTGGAAAAAATTGCATAACTACCCTGAGCCTAGATTAAGTGCTGACGAGCAAGCCTTTATTAATGGTCCAGTTGAAAAAATTTGTAAAATGATTGATGACTGGAAAACCACTCATGAGGATGCCGATTTATCCCCTGAAATTTGGCAATATTTAAAAGAGAATAAATTTTTTGCCATGATCATAAAAAAAGAATATGGCGGTTTAGAATTTTGTGCTTATGCGCAATCTCGCGTTTTACAAAAACTGGCAGGCGTAAGTGCCGTATTAGCAAGCACTGTTGGCGTACCTAATTCATTAGGTCCTGGTGAATTATTACAACTTTACGGTACAAAAGAGCAAAAAGATCATTATTTACCGCGTTTGGCCAGTGGTGAAGAAATTCCCTGTTTTGCGCTAACCAGTCCAGAAGCAGGCTCTGATGCGGGTGCAATTCCTGATTTTGGTATTGTCTGTCATGGTGAATTTAATGGCGAAGAAGTACTAGGTATGAAGCTTACTTGGAACAAACGCTACATAACCTTAGCACCTATAGCTACCGTATTAGGGTTAGCCTTTAAATTGCGCGATCCTGATTTTTTATTAGGCAACAAAGAAGAATTAGGCATTACTTGCGCTTTGATCCCAACTAATATTGATGGTGTTATTACCGGTCGCCGTCACTTTCCATTAAATGTGCCGTTTCAAAATGGACCAACTCAGGGGAATGAAGTATTTGTACCGATAGATTTTATTATTGGTGGTGTTGATATGGCTGGCCAGGGCTGGCGTATGTTAGTTGAATGTTTGTCCGTTGGTAGAGCAATTACTTTGCCTTCTAATAGTACTGGTGGCATAAAGTCAATAGCCTTAGCCACTGGTGCTTATAGTCGCATTCGCCAACAATTTAAACTCCCTATTGGTAAAATGGAAGGTGTCGAAGAAGCATTAGCACGTATTGGTGGTAATGCCTATTTAATGGATGCGGTTACTACTTTGTCAACAGGCGCTATTGATTTAGGTGAAAAGCC
>WGGB01000039.1 GCA_015491935.1 Alteromonadaceae bacterium | reverse complement strand
TGCCATTAAACACCCCGAATTAGTGCAAGCATGGCTAGCCAAATATGGCCGTGAAAAAATAGTGCTCGCCCTCGATATAAAAATTGACGAAAAGGGTAATAAAACATTACCTACCCACGGTTGGATAAAAGACAGCGGCGTTAATTTAGAAGATATTATGGCGCAATACATTGACGCAGGCATTAAACATATTCTTTGTACTGACATCAGTAAAGACGGTACGTTAACGGGAACCAATGTTGATTTATACACAGAACTTTGCCAAAAATATCCTAGCGTTGCTTGGCAAGCCTCTGGCGGCATTGGCAGTATTGATGATATAAAGGCCTTGGTCCCTACTGGGGTTAGTGGTGTTATTTTAGGACGTTCTTTATTAGAAGGAAAATTCACCTTATCAGAAGCGATTGCTTGCTGGCCTGAAAATCAGGAGGAGCAAAATGCTTGCTAAAAGAATAATTCCTTGTCTTGATGTTCGTGATGGTAAAGTGGTTAAAGGTGTGCAATTTAGAAATCATGAAATTATTGGCGATATAGTACCATTGGCGCAAAAGTATGCTGAAATGGGCGCTGACGAGCTAGTATTTTACGATATTACCGCCAGTTCAGACGCACGCGTGGTTGACAAAAGCTGGGTAAGTCGCATAGCAGAAGTGATTGATATTCCATTTTGTGTTGCTGGCGGCATTAAAAGTGAACAAGATGCAAAAGAAATACTGATGATGGGAGCTGACAAAATCAGCATAAATTCTCCTGCATTGCGCGATCCTGATCTCATCAGCCGTCTTGCCGATGTTTTTGGACAACAATGTATCGTCGTTGGCATTGACAGTTTTTATAATAGAGAAGATAACGTTTATCAAGTATATCAATTTACTGGTGATGAAAAACGCACGCAAAAAACGCGCTGGAATACCTTTCATTGGATAAAAGAAGTACAACAACGCGGCGCTGGCGAAATTGTATTAAACTGTATGAATCAAGATGGTGTACGCCAAGGTTATGACATTAAGCAATTAAAACAAGCACGTAATGTGTGTAATGTACCCTTAATCGCCTCAGGTGGTGCGGGCAAAATTCAGCACTTTAGTGATGTTTTTCAACAAGCCGATGTTGATGGCGCATTAGCTGCATCAGTTTTTCATAAAGGTATTATTGCCATTAGTGAACTTAAAAACACCTTAAAACAACAAAATATTGAGATCAGATCATGTTAGTAACAAAAGAAAATGTGAATCAACTTGCTTGGGATAAAATGAATGACTTAATTCCTGCCATTATTCAGCACCACAAAACAGGTGCAGTGTTGATGCAAGCTTATATGAGTCAAGCATCTTTATTGCAAAGCTTAAAAAGTGGCAAAGCAACATTTTTTAGCCGATCAAAACAAGCTCTGTGGGTTAAAGGAGAAACTTCAGGTAATTTTCTTCATATTAAGCAAGTGCTCACCGATTGCGATCAAGATAGCCTCTTAATAGCTTGCGAGCCTGTTGGCCCGAGCTGTCACTTAGGCACTGAGTCGTGTTTTCCCGAACAAAACTTAACGCAACAAAACTTTTTAAGCGAACTTGAAGAAGTGATCATCAGCCGTAAAGATGGATCTCCCGATGATAGCTATACCGCGCATTTATTTTCGCGTGGTACGACTAAAATGGCGCAAAAGGTTGGCGAAGAAGGCGTTGAAGTCGCCCTTGCGGCGGTAGCAGAAACAAAACAAGATTTATTAGGTGAATGTGCCGATTTGTTTTATCACACGCTAGTATTACTACGCGATCAAAATATAGATTTAAAAGAAGTAATGACGGTATTACAACAACGCCATAATAAATAAAAAAAGTTAACCAAAGAAGCTATTTATATAATGGCTTTTTTATCTTTTTTAAAGATTAAATACAATAACGAGCTAAAATGTTATCTTTACTCACTAAAAAATATTCAGCATAATTTTATGAATCAAAATATAACCTGGCAAAATAAAACCTTCAATCAACTTACAACCAATGAACTTTATGACATATTAAAGCTTAGGGTTGATATTTTTGTGGTAGAGCAAACCTGTTATTACCCAGAATTAGATGATTATGATCGCCATCAAGAGACTTTGCACATTTTTTGTTATCAGCAAAATAAAATTCAGGCTTACTTACGAATATTACCTCAAGGGCTAACGTATGATGATTATATTAGTATTGGTCGAGTCGCTATCGCAGAAAATGCCCGTGGCAATGGTTTAGGACACCAGTTAATAGAGCAAGGAATAAAAGTTGCGCAAAGTATTTATCCTAACCAAGCAATAAAAATATCAGCACAACAACACTTAGAAAAATTTTATCACCAACATGGTTTTACTACAGTATCTACCATGTATTTAGAGGATAATATTCCTCATATTGCCATGCTCCGCACAGCCAAGACATAATAAAAAACAACCTATAACTAAAGTGAATATTGTTAACTAGCTTAAAAATTTTATTATATTTAGTATTGCTAAGACGATGAGCGCTACAAAAGTTGCTAATATCCCTATTTGTCTAGGCAATGAAGTACCCATTGTTTTTGACAACCCCATCGCGTGTAAAATTCGGCTAGTGACTAAAATAATACCGAGAATATGTAAATAAAGCGCTTCCCCGCCATTTAATTCATAGCTTGCTAATAAAATTAAGGCGATTGGCATATATTCAGTAAAGTTGCCATGAATACGAATAGCTTTAATCAGCTCTTGTTCGCCACCATCACCTAAACCTACTTGATACTTAAATCGCAGCCGTATGATATTAAACGCTAAGGCAATTAAAAATAAAGCGAGAATACTTGCGTATAGCCCTGTGATCGGTAGAGATGCCAACATAATAAATTCTTAATATTTGTAATGAAAGCATTACTGTAACCTTAATATGTAAGGTCAAGCAACTATAAAATTTAATCTGAAACTAAAAGTGACCAAGCCTGCATAATGCAGGCTTGGTAAAATAACAAAGGTTAAAATGCTCCGTTAAGACAATTTTTCAGCTAACAGCGCACTCACTTTTTCAACAGGTTGAGTGCCATCAATAGTTAAATAAGCACAATGACCTTGTTCCGCTTCTTTCTTATAATAATCAACTAACGGCTTAGTTTGCTCATGATAAATAGTTAAACGCTTACGTACTGTTGCTTCTTCATCGTCAGGGCGAATAGATAAATCTTCACCCGTTACATCATCTTTACCTTCCACTTTAGGAGGATTATAAACAAGGTGGTAAACACGACCTGATCCAGAGTGCACCCGACGACCAGCCATACGTTCAACAATCACTTCATCAGGTACGTCAAATTCAATAACGTGATCAACGTTAATACCATTTTCTTTCATGGCATCAGCTTGCGGAATGGTACGCGGAAAGCCATCTAAAAGAAAACCACCTTTGCAGTCATCTTGCGCAATACGCTCTTTTACAAGGCCAATTATTAATTCATCTGATACTAATTGACCAGCGTCCATTACCGCTTTAGCCTTTTTACCAAGCTCAGTGCCCGCTTTAATTGCAGCACGTAACATATCACCCGTAGAAATTTGCGGAATGTTATGTTTAGCCATTAAAAATTGAGCTTGAGTTCCTTTGCCCGCGCCTGGTGCACCTAATAAAATAATACGCATAATAAATATAGCCCTAATA
>WGGB01000038.1 GCA_015491935.1 Alteromonadaceae bacterium | reverse complement strand
GTAAAGTCGTCCAAATCATTGGCGCAGTTGTGGATGTTGAATTTCCACAAAATGCCGTACCTCAGATATATGATGCATTAAATGTAACCGAAGGTAAGCTGGAAGGTTTAGTACTTGAAGTACAACAACAGCTTGGTGGTGGCGTAGTTCGAGCTATCGCTATGGGAGTATCTGATGGTTTGCGTCGTGGTCTGAATGTAATAAATACAGGGGATAATATCCAAGTACCCGTTGGTGTTGAGACCTTAGGTCGCATCATGAACGTATTGGGTGAACCTATTGATGAAGCTGGCCCTATTGGTGAAAAAGACCGTTGGTCTATTCACCGTGAAGCGCCTGCTTATGCAGAACAAGCCATGTCTAACGAGTTGTTAGAAACAGGTATCAAAGTAATCGATTTAGTTTGTCCATTTGCTAAGGGTGGTAAAGTAGGTTTGTTCGGTGGTGCCGGTGTTGGTAAAACTGTAAATATGATGGAATTAATCCGTAATATCGCCATTGAGCATAGCGGCTACTCAGTATTTGCTGGTGTTGGTGAGCGTACTCGTGAAGGTAACGATTTCTATCACGAAATGAACGACTCTAACGTACTTGATAAAGTATCGTTAGTTTACGGTCAGATGAACGAGCCTCCAGGAAACCGTTTACGTGTTGCCATGACAGGTTTGACTATGGCAGAAAAATTCCGTGATGAAGGTCGTGACGTATTATTCTTCGTAGATAACATCTATCGTTATACACTTGCGGGTACTGAAGTATCAGCACTTTTAGGTCGTATGCCATCAGCGGTTGGTTACCAACCAACACTTGCTGAAGAAATGGGTGTACTTCAAGAGCGTATTACTTCAACAAATAAAGGTTCAATCACATCAATCCAAGCGGTATATGTACCTGCGGATGATTTGACCGATCCAAGCCCTGCAACGACGTTTGCTCACTTAGATGCAACCGTAGTACTTTCTCGTTCTATTGCTGAGCTAGGTATTTACCCAGCGATTGACCCATTAGATTCAACTTCACGTCAGTTAGATCCATTAGTGGTTGGTACTGAGCATTATGAAGTAGCTCGTGGTGTTCAAACTGTATTACAACGTTATAAAGAGCTTAAAGATATTATCGCCATCTTAGGTATGGATGAATTATCTGAAGAAGATAAGTTAACCGTAACACGTGCTCGTAAGATACAACGTTATTTATCACAACCATTCTTTGTTGCTGAAGTATTTACAGGTTCTCCAGGTAAGTATGTATCATTAAAAGATACTATTTCAGGATTTAAAGGTATCTTGGCTGGTGAATATGATGATATGCCTGAACAAGCATTCTATATGGTTGGTTCTATTGAAGAAGCAGTAGAAAAAGCTAAAAATATGTAATGCGAATTGGTGAGGGTTAGTTCAAATTGAATTAACACTTACATAATTGGAGATCTAAAATGGCGTTATTTACTGTACATTTGGATGTTGTTAGTGCCGAAGAAAGTTTGTTTTCTGGTAGTATTAAATCATTACAAATAACCGGTAGCGAAGGTGAATTAGGTGTTATGCCAGGGCATGCACCCTTATTAACTTCACTAAAACCGGGTATGGTTCGTATTATTAACGAACACGATGAAGAAGAAGTAATTTATATTTCAGGTGGTACGTTAGAAGTTCAACCTAACCATGTTACTGTATTAGCTGATGTTGCATTGCGTGCTGATGATTTAGATGAACAATCTGCTTTAGAAGCAAAACAAAGAGCAGAAGACCATATTAATAAACATGGCGGAGACATTGACTTTGCAGAAGCTGCAAGTGAATTGGCTCATGCTATTGCACAATTACGCGTAATTCAAATAACTAAGAAAAAAGTAAACTAAAATAGTTTATCTTTATATTTTTAGTAAATAATTAAACGATTACCCTTTTTATATTATAATAAAAAAGGTAGTCGTTTTTTTGTTATTATAAATAGAGATCTTAATGCCATTTTTTACCGTTAATTTAAGTATAGTTAGTGCTCAGGAAAGTATTTTTTCTGGCTGTATAAAATCATTACAGATAACAGGCTGTGAAGGTGAATTAGGTATAGTACCTGGTCATGCGCCATTATTAACAGCATTAACACCTGGTATGGCACGCTTTATCACTAAAGATGATACTGAAGAAGTCCTTTATATTGCTGGAGGTATGCTTGAAGTTCAGCCAAATAGTATTATTGTCTTGGCCGATGTGGTTAAACGTGTTAACGATATTGATGTACAAGCAGCGCTTGCCGCTAAACAAAGAGCAGAAGAACAAATAAATAAAACAAATGGCGATATTGATTATGCTACCTTAGCAGCAGAACTTGCACGCGCAGTTGCACAGTTGCGAGTTATTCAAGCAAATAAAAGAAAACACATAAATAAATGAAAATAATTAAATAAATAACAAATATTTTAAGCGAAAATAAAATAGCTAACTATAGTTAATACATGGAATTATTAAACAATAATAAAGTGTATTGATGTTAACCGAAAAATTTCAAAATTCAACTGAATATCCGCAAGACGTAGAATATAATTATTTTGTTGCTGCTGCTGTTATTGCCGCAAAATTAGATCAAGCGACCACTATTGCGCAGCAATTATCATTAACCGCGAGTAATGCGCGTGCTGTTGCATTAAGAGCTGGTGAAAGAGCTGCTGGTTTTAGGCCTCTTACTGATTTTATTGATCGCCTCGCAGAAATCACCATCACAGCTTCTAAAAAAATTAACCACCTTGCTGCAATATTAAGTAAAACTTCTGCGGCTAAAGTTCGTGCCGATAATGCCATAAAACATTTTAATATAGTGTTTAAAAAAGCAGTTGATTCTCCTTTTATTAACAGTTTAAATGATGCCTTTGAACACTGTAAAATAAATCAAGATAAATTGACTCGAGCATATCAACGACAAATAAGTCAATTAAGCGATGAGTTGGCGATGCTTAGTAGCGAACTAAGAAACGCCGTAATACTGGCTACTTTATCTCGAGTCGAAGCTTCACAAGCGGGAGCACAATATCAAGATGCTTTAATTAATGTAGCCGATAATGTTGAAGGGGCAGCAGGTAAAATAAAAGATCATATTAAATACTCACAGCAAGTCGTATCAACACTACAATAATATTACTAATGGAATAATAATAAAGATGAAAACACATAAATTATTTGAAAACCAATCACATAGCTGGTTAATGTTTGGGCGTGATGATGAAAAACCTAATGAGATTATTGATACCAACCAATATTTAGTGATCAGTAAAAACAATGCTTTATTAATGGATCCTGGTGGTATTGAATTGTTTTCTGCCATGTTAGCGGAAGTTATTAAACAAGTACCCGCAGATAAAATCACCCATTTATTTGCTTCACATCAAGATCCAGACATCATTTCTTCATTAGGGTTATGGGATCAAGCTTTACCTTCTGCAATTCTTCATTCTCCGTGGATTTGGGAAGGCTTTATTCGTCATTTTGGTATGGAAAATATAACTTATGCACCTATTGATGATGATGGTGGAGAATTAAAAATAGATAATGTTTCATTAGAATATATTCCTGCACATTATTTGCATTCTTCAGGCAATTTTAATATTTATGATAAAGAAGCAAAAATATTAATGAGCGGAGATATTGGCGCTGCACTTGAAGCGGTTGATGCGCCCATATTTGTTGATGATTTTGTGCAACATATTCCTAAAATGAAAATGTTTCACCAACGCTGGATGCCTTCAAATAAGGCTAAAAATGATTGGGTTAGTCGGGTTAGAAAATTAGACATTGAAATGTTATGCCCCCAGCACGGGCGAATATTTACAGGAGATAATGTAAAACGTTTTTTAGATTGGTTTGAAGGATTAGAAGTTGGTTTAACAGGAAAAAACCTACCCTAAATAAATATTTATGTATAAAAATAGTACAAAAAAAACTTATTTTTTAAGTAAAATGAAAAATAAAATAAAATTACTCTAGTGTTAGTTATTGATTTATATGAATAAAACTACCATAAAAAACATCTATATGAAAAAAGAATAACATATAACGTTTAATTTATTGTTACAGCTTTGTTACGTTTTAACTTGTGTGATACGGTAATAGAGCAAGAAAAATGTAACAAAACATAAATATTATAAATTCATTCAGGGTGTAACATGCAAAATAAAATCATAACATCAAAAAAAATGGCGACTACTAGTGCCATTTTGGTATCGGTTAGTGCTTTATCTATGGCTGTTTCTACAGCACTTTATGCAGCACAACCCGTAGGGATTCAAGTAACTGATATTGCGCTTAAACCAGTTGCTTCATCTACTTTACCTAAACGTTATATTATTAAATATAAGCAAAATCAAAATACCTCTGTTGTAATGGATGACAATAACGTGGCATATGCCAGTGGTCTACCTGGAAATATGGTAAACCATGCGTTAGCAGTACAAAATAAATTAAAAAAAATGGGTGTAAAAGTCCGGGCACAACATCCAGAAATTAATATTATTTCTGCACAGTTAAGTGCTAAAGATATCGTTGCACTTAATAACGACAGTAATGTTGAATATGTAGAAGAAGATCTTCCTCGTCATTTAATGGCTCAAACTACACCTTACGGCATTAGTATGGTACAAGCCGATCAAGTTGATGATAGTGTTGCCTCAGCAAGTGCTGGTGGTAAAAAAATCTGTATTATTGACTCAGGTCTAAGTCTTCCTCATGAAGACTTGGGGACCAAATTTGGCACTATCAATGGTACCAATAATAGTGGTACAGGTAATTGGTATGAACAAGGCGGCCCACATGGTACACACGTTGGTGGAACTATTGCAGCATTAAATAATGGTATTGGTGTTCGTGGTGTTATTGGTAGCGATCCTAGTATGCATATCATCAAAGTATTTAATGAATCTGGTTGGGGTTATTCATCAGATTTAGTTAGTGCTATTAATACCTGTAAAGACAATGGTGCTGATGTTATTAATATGAGCTTAGGCGGTACAGGTTCAAGTGTTACCGAAAAAAATGGTATTCAAGCTGCTTATGATGCAGGCGTATTACTTATTGCCGCAGCGGGTAATGATGGTGTTGCTACTAATGCCACTGATGCTGAAAGTTTTCCTGCTTCGTATGATGCAGTTATGTCGGTTGCTGCTGTTGACAGTAATAAAGCACTAGCTGGTTTTTCACAAAAAAATAGTCAAGTTGAAATTGCCGCACCAGGTGTTGATGTTTATTCAACCTATCCTGAAGGTTTAGGATCTGTTGTAGAAGTTAGCGTTGCTGGCATAGCATACACAGCTAACGCTATGGGAAACCAAGGTAATATAAATGGTGTTTTATATAATCTAGGTACAGGTGAAGCCATTGATACTAGTGCCGCAGGAAAAGTATGTTTAATCCAACGTGGTAATATATCATTCCATGATAAAGTGAAAAACTGTGAAGACAGTGGTGGTATTGGCGCTATTATTTATAACAATACTACCGGTAGTTTTGGTGGTACTTTAGGTACAAGCAATACCACAACTATTCCAGGTGTTACTGTTTCTGATACTGATGGTGCCGCTATGTTAGCGAACATTGGTAGTACTGCCAGCATTAATATTGGCGCGGGTAATTACGGTAAAATGAGTGGAACCTCAATGGCATCACCTCATGTTACTGGTGTTGCTGCTTTAGTGTGGAGTACTCACCCAAGTTGTACTAATGCAGAAATTCGTAATATATTAACCACTACGGCGCAAGATTTAGGTGCAACTGGTCGTGATGTTAAGTTTGGTTATGGTTTAGTGCAAGCTAAAGATGCCATTGATTATATTACTGCGAACGGTTGTGATGGTAGTGGTGCTAGTACAGGTGGTGGAACACCTCCTCCAACAACGAGTACAGTGTTAGAAAACGGTGTAGCTAAAACAGACTTAACTGCTGTCACAGGCAACGATGTTGTTTATACGTTTGATGTTCCTTCTGGCGCAACTAATATTACTTTTAATATGACTGGTGGTACTGGTGATGCTGATATGTATGTTAAATTTGGTGCTATACCAACTGATAGCGCTTATGACTGTCGTCCCTATAAAACAGGTAATGTAGAGTCTTGTACTGGTACAAGTACTGGCGGTACTTACTATGTACGAGTTAAAGCTTATAGTACTTTTAGCGGTGTAAGCTTAACGGCTAGTTATACCCCTGCAAGTACAGGTGGTGGAACAACAATTCAACCAGTTAACGCAACAGTAAATAATGTAGCGGTAACTAAAGGTAGCTGGAAACGTTATACCTATGATTTAGCTGCTGGTTACGGTGACTTAACTGTGTCGATGACTGGTGGTACTGGTGATGCTGATTTATATGTTACTAAGGGTGTACAATCAACAACAAGTGCTTATGATTGTCGACCATATAAAAATGGTAACGAAGAAACTTGTACCTTTGCTAATCCAGCAAAAGCAACTTGGTATATTGATGT
>WGGB01000037.1 GCA_015491935.1 Alteromonadaceae bacterium | reverse complement strand
CCCAAATACACAATGAATATTACAAAGTCAGCAAAGCAATTTGTTTTACCTGGCAGGCGAGAGCGGCTATATCCGAGAGTGCTGAAGTGTTCAAAGAATAGATACCCTGTTAAAAGTAAAAATGCCGTTCACCTTAAGTGAACGGCATTACTCAATTGAGGGCTTTTTGTTATGTAGGGTTATAAATTAAAATCATAAATTAAAACTAATATGTTGATGCATACGAATAACAATTTCATCTTTCTCTGTATCTAATTGCAATTCACTTGCTAAAGCGGTTAGGGTATTTTCTACTTTTTGTAAAAATTTAGCATAACCTTGATTGGCAAAATTTTCTTTACTGGCAGCCATTACAATATAAATTTCGTTCACTAGCATATTGCCATCACAACTTAACATAAAGTCTTGCTGTGGATTTTCGCTATTGTAAGTAAGCTTTTGAATTTCACCTACACGGGTAATGGCTTCTTGATCTTCGTCACTCACCAATTGACGAACAATAGGCACTAAGCCATTCGCAATAACCGCACTACTTTTAATATTAAAGTGTGCTGCGGCTATTTTTAATTTATCGTTAATTAATTCATATAATGGAGTAAAAGGCGTATTGGATGAAAAGTCAAAATTTACTAAGTTTTTTAATGCTTTAGTTACTGGTAATGTGGCTACCGCATAAGAAATTTCGGTTATTGCTGGTGGCAACTCAAGTTGCTGACTAGCATAACGAGCAGGGAGTGCGCGTAATTTATGACCTTGACTGCGCTGACAACCTTTTTCTTTAGCAAATAAGTCGTAAGTTAAATGCTGATGATCTCGCACACGTATTTCATGGACATTAAGGGCTGTTTTTTCAGCAAAAGCTTTTAATACTTGACCTACTTGCGTATTAAAACGAGGTGAATTTAAGCGAACATCTTCACCAGAGGCTAAAAATAATAATTTTATTTTTTTTGCTTTATGTTCACCTTGAAAATAAGAGCGACGTACTGAATGTAGTGCGGGATCATAAAAAAATACAATACGTTGTGCACTCTCTACTTGATAATCTTCAGAGTTAAAATGCACCTTTGGAAGCTTATCATTCGCAATAAAGGCTGCACTTTTTAATTCAAATTGATCGCAGGTCTTAAAAAACAATTCAGATAAATTATAATAAAAAGCACTTAAATTATCAGTGCTTGAGTTTTTATCTGAAGGTTGTACATGATTAATTAATTTATCCGTTAGTGGAATATCCACTAGCAGATATTGATTTTCACGAGTTGATGCAGGCAAATAAATTTTATGCACTGAACTACGGCTTCTTGATAATGGCATGATGATGCTTCCTTGAATTTTGAAACTTAAATAAATCTAATTAATGCTATAACTCGCAGTGTAATTAGTGAGTGTGACAAGCTTGTGACAGACGTTTACGCAATTAAAGCTTTGTTGCTTAGTCATGTTATTAGGCGTGTCGTAATTAATATGGGGGGATTATAGCGTTCAAAAAAATACAGCAGTTGACCTGTATCAAAGAGCAGCTTGAGTTTAATTATTAAACGTTAAAATACGGTTCAAATCACTTTTACTCGCTGGTTAAGTATTCTATTTATTCGCACAAACTTCACATTGACTGTTCTTACGGATATTAAATTGCTGCCACTGATTGGTTAAGCCATCAAATAAACTAAGTTGATTAATTGGGGCTTTGTTTTTTGTAATATATTTAATGGCGCTAAGCGCTTGCATACCAGAAACAATAGATAAAACGGGGCCTAATATACCTGCTGTTTGGCAGTTGTTGGCGGGCGCTTTTTCACTACTTGGATATAAACAATGATAACAAGCACTTTTGTCATCAAGTGGGTTAACCATTAAATGTTGACCATCAAAGCCTGTAGCCGCACCAATAATTAATGGCGTTTTATTTTGCACACATAATTTGTTGATCAAATAACGGCTGTTAATGTTATCGGTACAATCTAAGACAAGATTAGCGTCATTTAAGTAATAATCAGCCAGTTCTTGATCGAACATTTCATCAATGACCTCTATTTCAGTATCTGGAAATTGTTGCTGAAGTTTATCGCTTGCCGTGTCTGCTTTATTATTATTGATGTCTTGTTCATTAAATAAAATTTGTCTGGGTAGGTTACTTATTTCGATATTATCACCATCGACTAAAATCAATTTTCCAACCCCTGCCGCGGCTAAATATAACGCGGCAGGGTTGCCTAAACCACCAATGCCAATAATTAATATAGTTGCTTGTGATAAGGCAATTTGCCCTGACTCTCCTATATCCTTCATCATGATTTGACGAGAATATTTTAACTGTTGTTGCCTAGTTAACATAGTGTTTCCTTAGCTATTGTATTATCGAGAGTAGACGAATTGGTCAGTGTTTTTATTGCTGAGGCTTTAAATTGAATAAATACGTTATCGCCTTGCTTGAGCTTTAATTTGTTATACGACATTAATGATATTTGAGAATAAAAGACCTGTTGAGCACATTTAATTGCCAGTAAAACGGAGTGTTTACTTTGCTGACTAACCGGGTTATTTATCTGAGTAATATTACCTTGTAAATGATTTACAATGGAACTATTACAGGGCTCTTGTAAAGTAATACTAATATCGCTAGCAAAAATAAAGCAACGTAATAAATCATGCGTTTTATATTTTTTTGCGCTGAGCATTGGCATATACAAGCTTTGCTGAGTATCAAGCTCTAGTTCAGTTAGGCCATGTTCTTGATCATGTTGTTTTATTGAAAGCGCCAAGCTAGTTTGTTGGCTAATGCTAATACCATCATGGTGTTGATTTAATCTATGGATCACTTGATGAATATTGCCATAATCAATAATTTTTCCTTGTGCTATCACCATTAGGTTATTTGCTGTTTGCTGTAATTCAGCCAAACTATGACTGACGTACAGCATGGGAATATTGAGTTGTTGTTGAACCTTTATCAATAAAGACAACATTTTTGATGTATTCTCTTGATCAAGAGCACTCAACGGTTCATCAAGCAATAATAACTGTGGTTCCGCTAATAATGCGCGCGCTAATGCAACACGTTGTTGTTCGCCTGAAGAAAGTTGATTTGGTTGTTTATTGGTTAAGCTTTCAAGCTCAGTTAATGCAATTATTTCATCAATATTTAAGGTTTTTCTTTTGCCTCTTTTTTGTGCATACATAAGGTTTTTATAAACCGATAAATGCGGAAATAAGCGACTGTTTTGAAACACTAAACCAATATTACGTTGTTCAGCTTCAATAAAGATATTATTGCTAGTATTTAACAGTGTTTTACCGTTAAATACTATCTCGCCTTGTACATTTTTGTTTAAACCCGCTATAGCACGCAATAAGGTCGTTTTACCTGAACCAGAAGGACCAAATATGCCAGTAATGCCTTGTGCGCTAAGTTTTTTCTCAATAACAAAACTGAAGTGCTGGTTAGCTGCATTAGTGAGGTTGATCGTGAGTTCAGTCATCAGGTTACTCATTAGGTTAGCGACTCACTTTTTTATGGTTCAATAAATATATCAGCGTTAATAAAACAAATGAGGCAATTAACAAACTTAATGACAAGGTTTGTGCTTGTGCATATTCAAACGCTTCAACATGATCAAAAATAGCAATCGACAATACCCGTGTTTGATCGGGAATATTACCGCCAATCATTAACACTATGCCAAATTCACCCACGGTATGAGCAAAGCCTAAACTCGCCGCAGTAATAAAACTTGCTTTAGTCATGGGTAATACGATGCTAAAAAATCTATCTAGAGGTTTTGCACCAAGCATAGTTGCCGCTTCAAGGTAGTGATCGCCTAATTGTTCAAATGCGCGTTGTAAAGGTTGTACTACAAAAGGTAATGAATATAGTACTGAGCCAATAACAATAGCACTGAAGCTAAAGGCAAGTTGAGAACCTGTCAGCTGCAACCATAATTGCCCTAAATGCGATTGCGGCGCAAAAGCAATTAATAAATAAAAGCCTAAAACCGTAGGAGGTAAAATAATAGGGAGTGCGATAACGGCTTCAAAAAACACTTTTATTTTACTTTTCATCTTGGCTAACCACCATGCTAATGGTGTGCCTAGCAAGAGTAAAATTAGGGTGCTAATAGCAGCCATTTTTAAGGTGATAAATAGCGCAGTTAAATCAGCATTAATCATCAGTTTTAGTTCCTGATAAATAACCATATAGTGCTATTTTTTGTTGGATTTTAGTTGAGAGTAAAAAATCACTAAATTGTTGAGCAAGCTTAGGTTGTAAAGTTTTTTTTAGAATAACTAGTTGCTGTTTTATCGGCTGATAACAATTTATAGGCAATAAATCACCACGGAGTTTGTTAATAGCAAGCTGACTATAAGCAACGATACCCATAGGTACGGCTTGACTACGTACTTGTTGAAAAGTTTGACTAATATTATTGCCAATAATTAGTTTTTTTTGGAGTTGTTGCCATAAACCTTGTTTTACTAAGCACTGTTTGGCGGCTTTACCGTAAGGTGCGGTTTTAGGGTTGGCAATAGCCAAGCGTTTAGTTAGGTGGTTTTTTTTATAACCCGTGAGTAGATCTCGCCAGGTTATATTAGGATTTTTCATACTAAAAATGGCTAATTGTCCATAGGCATAAGTTTTAAGGCTATGGGGAATGATTAAATGTGCTTGAGCTAATTTTTGTGGGCGCAAACTGTCAGCAGATAAAAATATATCATAAGGCGCGCCATGTTTTAGTTGTTGATATAACCCGCCTGTTACACCGCTGATCACTTGTGCTTTTTTTCCTGTTTGTTGAGTAAATTCAGGTAATAATTGTTTTATTACAGGAGCAAAATTAGATGAAACCGCAATGCGTAAAGGTGTTTCTGCTTGAACTTGAAGAGCAATGAGTGATAAAAGCATCAATAATGCATAACCGCGTCGCAGCAAGCTACGACCTACATTATAAAAAATGTAGCTTGCAAAGCCCATGTTATTTATCCCATTGCTGGGCTTGCTGGTTATCAGACTGCTTGGCATCTAGCCATTTTTCACCCTGTTCGGTGACCTCTTTTTTCCAAAAGGGGGCTTGTACTTTTAAATAATCCATTATAAATTCAGCTGCCGCAAAGGCATCTTGACGATGCATACTGGTAACGCCAACAAAGACAATTTGTTCACCAATCATTAATTGACCAATGCGATGAATAACACTAATACGACCTATTTGCCAACGTTGCTGTGCTTGTTTGATTATTTTCTCTAATGATTTTTCTGTCATACCCGGATAATGTTCAAGAGTTAAACCGCTGACTTTTAACCCTTCATTTTTATTGCGCACTCGTCCCGTAAAGGTAACTACTGCACCGTCAATAGCATTATCTTGTTCAAGCAAATCAACTTCGTCTTGCAAATTAAAGTCTTGCGCTTGAATGCTGATTTTAACATTTGGTAAAGTTGAATAGGTCATAAGCTTGCCTTTATCCGCCAGTAACTGGTGGAAAAAAAGCCACTTCGTCACCCGACTTAACATTGGCATCATTTGCTACCATGTCATGATTTATGGCTGATAATAACGCGCCATTATTGAACACTTGCTGCCAATGCTCGTTTTTGTTTGCCAGTTTGGCTTTAATATCACTGATAGTTTTTACTTCACTAGCCGCTATTTGTAGTTCGCTACAATCAAGTTGTTCGCGTAAAGCGGCAAAAAATACGATTTTGATCATAATATTCTCTGTCATTCTAAACTCGTTTCAGGATCTTATTTATTTAAATTTTAGCTTGCCAGTCACCTGATTTACCACCCGCTTTAGTTAACACTTTTATACCATCAATTTCCATGGCAGGATCTACGGCTTTACACATATCAAATAACGTTAAACAGGCAACCGATACGGCGGTTAAGGCTTCCATTTCTACGCCTGTTTGCCCCGTTAATCGACATAAGCTAGTCACTTTTACTCGGTTGTTGTCTTGGTCTACTGCAAAGTCTACTTGTACTTTCGATAACATTAATGGATGACATAACGGAATTAAATTACTACATTGTTTTGCCGCTTGAATGCCTGCAATACGCGCGACTGCAAATACATCACCTTTTTTGTGTTTTCCTGTGGTAATAAGCGCTAACGTTTCAGCACTCATGTTTATAAACCCCTGTGCGGTTGCGGTGCGTGAAGTCATTGCTTTTTCGGTTACATCGACCATATTCGCTTCACCTTGCGCATTGAGATGGGACAAGGTGTTGCTTACTTGTTTATCTGAAACTGACATTAGTTTCTACTCTCACATTGTTCTACAATTTGCTCGGCAAATTTTAAATGCGGTACAAAATTACAAGGGCGGTGACTAGCATCTAATTGTTCTGCAATCACTTTGTCCCAAGCGGTGCGGCAAGCGCCTGTTGAACCTGGCATACAAAATATCACTGTGCCGTTAGCAACACCTGCAAAAGCACGAGATTGCATGGTTGATGTACCAATTTCGGTTAGCGAGACCGCACGAAATACTTCACCAAAACCTTCAACCGATTTATCAAATAATGGTTGCAATGCTTCTGGGGTATTATCACGGGCAGTAAAGCCTGTACCGCCTGTGGCGACAACGGCTTGAATACTTTCGTCAGCGATCCATTGTGAAACCACGGCACGTAATTGGTAAACATCGTCAATAACAATTTTTTTGTCAGCAAGGTTATGACCTGCGGTAGTTAAACGCTCAACTAATAATTGTCCTGAGGTATCGTTAGATTCATCACGGGTATCAGATACGGTTAGCACGGCAATATTTAAAGGCACAAAAGCGTTACCGCCATGAGAAGATGATTTAGTCATTAAAGACTCCTTAATGTTGATTTAATTTTAGTATTGCTAAATACTCGCTGGGCTTGTTGCCATTGCTCAGGCGTATTGGTGTTAAATAGTAATTGTGCATTATCTAAGGCAATAGCTTGATGCGGTATTTGTTTCAATAAAGATCTTATTGATGGGCCGCGCCCTGAATTTTTAAATTTTTCATGTTGAAAAGCGTGTTGTAAAAATGTCTCAACAAAACCATTAATGGGTAAGTAAAGTGGAATGCTATGATCTTGATAAAAGCAGGCTTTATGACTTAATTCGCCCAACTGTTTTAGTTTAACTAAAGCTTGGCTAGTTATTAAGGGTAAATCAACAGGTAACACTAATAGTGCTTTAGGTTGATATTGTTTTATGACGCTGTAAATACCGCCCACAGGGCCTGCTTGACTAACAATGTCATTAACCTGTGATTTATCATTGATGGTGTTTTTATTACCGCTGACTACGCAGGTTTTTATGCCTGCATCACGCAATAATTGCTTTGAAAAGGCAAGCATACTCGTGTTATCGCGCATTAGTTGGGCTTTATCTGTACCCATGCGAGATGATAAACCACCCGCTAAAACAACGCCTAAACATTCATTGTTATGGTTGTTCATCTTGTTAATAGTCATGATATTACCCACCAAGCATGGCTAAATGTTTGGTGGCACCTGTCATTTTTTCATGAAGAAAATGGGTCGCTTTTTTATCACCAAGTAAAGCTATGATTTGTGCTTTTAAGGGTTCTAAATCATCACATTGTAATTGTTCGCGCAGTGATAAACCATTTTCTCCAAATAAACATAAATGCAATTTACCCTGTGAACTCACACGTAAGCGATTACAAGTATTACAAAAATCTTTACTATAAGGCATTATCAAGCCAATTTTACCTTGATAATCTGGATGATAAAATTCTTGCGCGGGACCTGATGATTTATCACTAATGACGGGTAACCAACCATCTAATATTAAATTTTGTTTAATGCGCGAGCCTTGTACGTGCTGAGCATCAAAAAATTCTTTATTATCACCCGTTTGCATTAATTCAATAAAACGTAAAGTAACAGGGGTATCTTTTAACCAGTCTAAATAACTTTGCATATCATAGGCATTATATTCGCGCATTAAAACGGTATTTACTTTTACTGTGGGTGCACTGCTGGCGGCTAACGCCATATCAATACCTTTTAATACGGTATTAAGTTTATTGTGACCTGTAATAGCATGAAATTGACGCGGATCTAAACTGTCTATGCTTACATTAATAGCATCAATCCCAGCATCTAACCAGCTAGGAAGATGTGTTGGTAACTTAAAACCGTTAGTGGTTAATGCGACTTTTTTAATGCCTTGGGTTTGTTTGCAAGTGGCAATGATATCGGGAAGATCTTTACGTAGCGAAGGTTCGCCGCCCGTGATACGAATTTTTTCCGTACCTAATTGGGCAAAAGCGTTAGCAATGCGAGTAATTTCAGTATGATTTAAAAAGTTACGATCACCATCGCATTCATAGCCATCAGGCAAGCAATAGTTGCAACGAAAATTACAAACGTCAGTAATAGATAGACGTAGGTAATAAAACCTGCGTCCGAAGTTGTCTGTTAACATGTCACCTTTCCAAATGTCGGGAGGTCAGTACGTTTCCATACTAACCCTGGTGGTTAAACACACACCATTGTGTGCAACCACGGCTAAAATCACATAACAAAACCAAGTAAAGTTGGAGTTGTGTTAGCGAGAGTAGCTCGGCGAATAAAGTGATCTTGTGTTAATTAAAGAAGAAAGATCACTCTAAAAGTATATCCTAAATTTTATAAAAAGAATAATACTTAAATTGAGAAAATAAAGCTTGATTTGCATCAACAAAGTAAGATTACTTTTAATGTTATTTCAGTAATAATAGAGGCATTGAAATTAGACTTAATAAACATTGAGAAAAATTATGACAGATAAAGCGCTTGTTGATTGTTGCTCTGCTCCTGGCTTATTACCGTTTGAACAAGCTATGGAAAATATGCTTGCGTTGATCACACCTGTAAAGGACGTTGAAACGATCAGCATAACATCGGCACTAAATCGTATTTTAGCCGAAAATGTTATAAGCCCCATTAATGTACCACCTCATAATAATTCGGCTATGGACGGTTATGCTTTTGCTGCAAGTGCTTTATCAGATAATAACCGTACTTTAACCTTAGCTGGACGTTCTATGGCGGGGGCACCCTTTGATGGTGTTTGCCAACAAGGTCAGTGTATTCGTATTATGACTGGTGCTAAAATGCCTACGGGCTGTGATAGCGTCGAAATGCAAGAAAACTGTCAAGTCAATGGTGATCAAATTACTTTTGCACAAGCGAAAAAGTTAGGGTCTCATGTACGTAATGCTGGTGAGGATATTGCGATAGGTCAAACAGTCTTTACTAAAGGTCATCGTATAACGGCAGTAGATTTAGGAATGTTGGCATCATTAGGTGTTGAAAAAATTAATGTTGTTCGCAAACTTAAAGTAGCTTTAATTTCAACGGGTGATGAATTAAAAGCACCAGGACAAGCATTAAGTGAGGGTGATATTTATGAAAGTAACGCTCATTTTTTATCAGGATTATTAGCTAAGTTAAATATTGAAGTGATTGATTTTGGTATTATCGAAGATGATAAAGCCGCCATTGAAAATGCTTTTAAGCAGGCTGATGCATTAGCCGATGCGGTGATTTCTTCAGGCGGCGTTTCAGTAGGTGATGCTGACTACACCAAGGAAGTCTTAGAATCGTTAGGGCAAATAGATTTTTGGAAAATAGCAATAAAACCGGGCAAACCATTTGCCTTTGGTACATTGTCTAACAGTGTGTTTTTTGGTTTGCCGGGTAATCCTGTTTCAGCCTTAGTTACCGCCCATCAATTAGCTTTACCTGCACTCGTTAAAATGCAGAACGCACAAGCAATTAAGCGTGTTAGCATTAAGGTTAAAACCGCGAGTGATTTAAAAAAATCCCCAGGACGGTTAGATTTTCAACGTGGTGTGTTAAGCGTCAACGAACAAGGCGAAACGGTTGTTACTAGCACGGGTAGCCAAGGTTCAGGCATTTTATCGAGTATCGCCAAAGCTAATTGTTATATTGTACTCGAAGCTTGTCGAGGTAAAGTGGCGGCAGGTGAAATGGTAAATGTAGAATTGTTTGATCAGTATTTACAATAAAAGCTGTTTATTTTCTCTTAGAAAAACTTAATGCCCATTAAAGTCTATTTTAACGGGCATTAATTATTATATTACCTTTCTTTTATAAACGTGCGTATATCACTAACTAATTTATCTAATGACGGATGATGAATATACATCATGTGGCCTGCTTCGTAGTATTTTTTTGTAAGACGTTTTTCATCAATACCATTGCGACTTAATGAATATTCTGCGCCCATAAATGGCGTGGCAAAATCATAATAACCAGCAGCATTAAATACGCGTAAATTTTTATTTTCACGCATCGCTTTACCAATATAAGGCGCTACATTTAAGTAAGGATTGCGGTAGCCATTACTAATATCCCAATTCCACTTACCATCTAAGCCAATAATATTATATTCACGATCTATTTTTACGTTGAGATCTTTACGTAAATATTCATTTATTGCGGCGGTGTAGGCACCATCTATACCATAAAAGCTGGGATCGTTATCGGGCGTTTCACCTGCATTATCAAAATCTTTGCCTTTAAAACGAGAGTCTAATCGGCCAATACTCAAGCCTTTATCACGCAATAATTCTTTAGAAAAACGTTGATAAGTTACTCGTAAATTCGCAAGATCTAGGTAGTTTTCAGATAAACCTGTAAAAAAGGCGAGTTGTTTGCGAATTTTATTATGCTCAGCCTTAGATAAATTGTTGCCTTTTAGTAATGCGCTAATGTAATCACCTTGAGCAAATTTACGCGCTTGCTCGACAAAATCGGCCAGTTTTAAGTTAATGCCAGCTTTATGGTGATAATGTGCTGTTGCTGCCATTGTTGGTAGGTAAGCCATATAAGCCATTTCATTGCCGGGATCATAAGCGCGAACAGTAAAATCTAAAATAGTTGAGATTAAAATAATGCCATTAATTGAAACATCACCATAGCCACCCTCTAATTGATTTATTAATGCGGCAGAGCGAGTGGTGCCATAACTTTCACCACCAATAAATTTAGGTGAATTCCAACGATCATGTTCAGTTAGCCATATTCTTATAAATTGCGATAATGATTTAGCATCTTCGGTCACACCCCAAAAATCTTTACCTTTACCTACACCATCTACTTTTGAGTAACCAGTACCAATAGGATCAATAAATACCATATCAGTTACATCAAGTAAGCTTTTACCATTATGTTTTATGGGATAGGGAGCAGCACCATCATCTTTAGCATCACTGGGAATATCAACGCGTTTTGGTCCCAATACACCCATGTGTAACCATACCGATGAAGAACCAGGACCGCCATTATAAAAAAAGGCAATGGGGCGATTATCGGTATTTTTCACTTTATTTTTAATATAACTCGTTGAAAATAAGCGTGCTGTTACTTTACCTTTTTTGTTTTTTAATAACGTTTCGCCAGCTGTGGCGGTATAAGCTATTTTTTTATTATTAAACTTACCCGTATGGTGTGTGGTAAAACTTTGTATAGGCGCAATGTCTGGATCTGCTTTTTTGTTATCTTTAGCAAAGCTTAATGGTGATAAAACTAGGCAAGAAATGAGCAATAAGCTCAGTAGTTTAAATTTATTCATAGGGGTTTTTTATAAGTTGTTTTAGCGTGGTTAAAAGATAGTTTTTAAATTAAAAATTAGCAATATAAAGTCGTTAAAAGGAAAGTTTTTTAAGATTAAGTTATTTTGTTTAGTTGTTAAAAGTCACTTATGAGAATTTCTATATCACTATTTCTTAGTTGTGGGATAGAAATTCTCCATAGAAATAAAATTCTCATAGTTTGTTTAATCTTGTTATAAAATACTTAAATTAATTATTC
Source organism: Alteromonadaceae bacterium (assembly GCA_015491935.1). Classification (GTDB taxonomy): domain Bacteria; phylum Pseudomonadota; class Gammaproteobacteria; order Enterobacterales; family Alteromonadaceae. Next base: position 26,280 of record WGGB01000037.1, on the reverse strand, counting down.
GTCAAACGTGACGTTAATTTTAGTGACTGCAGCTACATCCATAATATCAACGTGACCTAAACTACGTTGTAATTTTGCTGCGGTTTTATCAGCGCCATGCTTTTCGGCAAAAGCAATAATATCATCACCATTACACATTACTTTAAGTGCAATTGTTTTGTCTTTTAAATTATAAGATTTAGACACTTTTGTGTATTTATACACTTTATTACTTTGTGCAGCTTTACAAACATCGATTAAGGCTGTTCTTATATGTTCACTCATGGCTGCTTGGCTAGGAGCGCTAATAAATAATAGAGGTAGGCTTGCTGAAATGATTACAGTGCTTACTTTACTAAATTTGTTCATAGTATTTCTCCAAAATATTTGTTTTGATATAAGTATTAATAATTAACACTTAATATTAATAGTGAGGATTTTTTAGAGAAAAGTTGCAAGTATTTTTAAGGTGAATGTAAATATAAAATAGAGTAATTAGTTTATTTTTGTTACTAACATACTGATTATTATTAACAGTGATTTCTATTGGCTAATTCAAGTTGACATTTTTTGTTACATACACCGCTTAAGTTTAATCAGATGATTTTATTTTAATGAAAATTTATGCAATTTTGCACTTGGCATTTTGTTAATTTGCCTGTTATGATACTGGTGTTATATACAGTTTTAGTTTAAGGGAAACACAATGGCAGTTGAAAGTCGATTTGTAGTAATTCGTAATGGGGTAGAGGTGCAAACATTTATGGATAAGAAAGCCGCAGATGAATATGATAAAATGCTTGATATGGCAGATAATTTAACCGCAATGTTAACTAGTTCAAGCGTTGCCTTAAGTGAAGAGCTAACGGAAGAATTGAGTATCTTTTTAGCCCAAAACCGCGATGATGTATTAATTGCTTTGCAAGCCAAAAAAGCTAAAAGTGATAAAAAACCAGTAAAAGCTACAAAGAAAACGGTAACACCAATAATTGATGATGAAAATAATGAAGGTTCTTTAGATAAAGCGAGTTAATATCTTTAAGCAAAGATCAGGTTGATTAGATGCTTGACTATCAACTAATAAGAAGTGCGCGGCGCAAAACTCTATTACTGCAAGTTAAGCAAGGTAAAGTAACCGTGCGCGCACCAGCACGATTACCTCTTTCGCAAATAAAAGCGTTTGTTGCTGATAAATCGGCATGGCTGAAACAAAAACTAGCAGAGCAATACTTAACAAGCCAACAAGTCAATACGGTTAAACAGGTAACTTTTACGCAAAATAGCCCTTTATTTTACTTAGGCGTTGAGCATAGCCTTAATATTGAATTTGCACAAAAGTCAGCCATATATATTAATGATTTGAGTATTACTGTGGTGCTTAGTTACCGCCAGCAAAGTAATATAGAGGCGTTTCATGGTGAGGCGGCTCACCATGAATTGATTAAACAAGTCAGGAAAAAATTATCCGCCTTTTTTAAGCAACAATTGCATTATTATCTTAGCGAAAAATTACCATTATTGACTAGTCATTGCCAACTTACGCCAACGTCATATAAAATCCGTTTTTATAAATCACGCTGGGGAAGTTGTAATAGTCGTGGTGAGTTGAGCTTTAATTACTTGCTGATGTTATTACCTAGCTGGGTTATTGACTATGTTATTATTCATGAACTTTGTCATTTACAGCATCTTAATCATTCCAAGAATTTTTGGCAGTTAGTTGAATATAATTGTTCTAATTATAAAAGAGCTATTGCTTGGCTTAAAACGCACCAGCAACAGCTTATTTGGTCATAAATTTAGTGATAACTTCAATTTACTACAAATAGCTTTGTGTATATAAAAGTATATTGAATGAAGTAGTCGTTTTTTCTAGATAAAAAGCGCATAAGAATGATTTTTTATTCATATTTCATAACTTTTTATTCGTTAATTATTCATTGACAGCGCTAAAATGTTCAGGCATTGTACAGCCATGCAAAATTTTACTAGCCAACTCACCGTTATTATTACCACTACCACCCGTATCGGGATGGTGGTCGCTGGCTAACGTGTAAAAAAAGTATTTTTTATAAGCCCGTGACCTGAACAAGGTCACGGGCTTTTTTGTTTTTAGAGAGTTATTTTCGAATTATTTTTAAACGTTGTTTTCAAGAGGATGTAAAATGCGAGTGCTTAAATTTGGTGGTTCTTCTTTAGCTAATGCCCAGCGGTTTATGCAGGTGGCTAATATTATTACAGAGGTTAGCCAAAAAACGTCAGTAGCTATTGTGGTTTCAGCGCCCCAAGGAGTGACTAATCATTTAGTTTCCTTAGCTCAAACCCCAACAGATAACACGGCTAACCAACAAGGATTAAACCAATTTAAGCAAGTGATCACGGCTATTATTGATGATCTCTCTACCACTATTGATGGTTTTGACCGTCAGCATTGCGAACAAGCACTCACTCACTGGGAGCAAGAATTGAGTCACTATTTGCAAGGGGTAACTTTACTTAAATTTTGTCCTGAACACATTCGAGCGCGTATTATTAGTACGGGTGAACGTTTAAGCGTTGCAATGTTAAGTGCCGTGCTTAGCGCGAAAGAACAAACGGTCTCGGTTATTGATCCAGAAAAGTTTTTAATTACTAATAATAGTTCACTTAATGCAGTCGCTGATTTAGTGTTATGTAAAGAGCAGTTTCAACAAGCTTATCAAGGCAACCTTGCCAATATTGCCATTATGCCAGGGTTTATTGGCGTTAATAATCAGGGTGAAGTGACCACGTTAGGGCGTAATGGTAGTGACTATTCAGCCGCAGTATTAGCGGTATGCACTGAGGCACAATGCTGCGAAATTTGGACTGATGTTGATGGTATTTATAATGCCGATCCACGTGTTATTCCAGAAGCAACTTTACTTGATTATTTATCTTATCAAGAAGCAATGGAGCTTTCTTATTTTGGTGCTAGTGTTTTACATCCAAAAACTATTGGCCCAATCGCGCAATATCACATTCCTTGTTTGATCAAAAATACGGGAAACCCTGCTGCTAAAGGAACATTAATTGCTACTGAAAATGATCAAAAACAACAAGTTAAAGCGATTTCTAATCTTGATGATTTAACCATGGTTAATGTTTCTGGCCCGGGGATGAAAGGTATGGTTGGTATGGCGTCACGCGTATTTGCAACCATGAGCCGTGAAAAAATCTCTTTAGTGATGATCAGTCAATCGTCTAGTGAATACTGTATTAGTTTTTGTATTTATTCCTCAGATGCTTTGCAAGCAAAAAATAGCTTAGCAGAGGAATTTGAATTAGAGCTACTCAATGGCTTACTTGAACCAGTTAAACTAAAAAGTGAGTTGTCAGTTATCTCTTTAGTTGGCGATGGCATGCACCATCAACGTGGTGTTGCCGCGAAGTTTTTTAGTTCACTAGCTCAAGCACGCGTTAATGTGGTCGCCATTGCACAAGACTCATCTGAACGCAGTATTTCAGTGGTTATTGAACAACGAAAATGTACTGATGCGCTAAAAGTCTCACACCAAAATTTTTTCTCACACCGCCCAACCATTGATGTGTTTTTAGTAGGTTGCGGGGTGGTTGGTAGTGAACTCATTGCTCAAATTGCCCGCCAACAAGACACGCTTAAAAAACAAAATATTGATTTAAAAGTTTATGGTGTTGCTAACAGTAAAGGCATGGTTTTTAGCAAAACTGGCTTAAATTTACAAAATTATCAAGCGGCATTAGGACAAGATGCGGTAGCGGTAACTGCTCAAAACATTAAAGCTTTTGTGCGCGAAAATCATTTAATTAATCCAGTGTTAGTCGATTGTACCTCTAATGAGCAACTGGCAATGAGTTATGTTGATTATTTACAAGAAGGTTTTCATGTTGTTACACCTAACAAAAAGGCCAATACAGATTCGTGGCAATATTATCAAGCCTTGCGTAGTGCTGCACAAAAAACCAATCGCCGCTTTTTATATGAAACTACTGTCGGTGCTGGATTACCTGTAATAGATACGCTGCAAAGTTTGATCAAAGCAGGTGATGAACTGATGCGATTTGAAGGCATATTATCTGGCTCACTTTCGTATATTTTTGGCAAATTAGATGAAGGTATGAGTTTGTCGCAAGCGACTGCAATAGCGAAAGAAAATGGCTTTACAGAGCCAGACCCACGTGATGACCTATCGGGGATGGATGTCGCTCGTAAATTATTGATCATGGCACGTGAAGCTGGTATGCAATTAGAACTTTCTGACATTAGTATTCAATCAGTATTACCCGAAAGCTTTGATGATAGCGGCGATATTGATACTTTTATGGCAAATTTAGTACAGCTTGACAGTCAAATTTCTGAGCAAGTTTTAACCGCAAAAAATAAGGGTAAAGTGCTACGCTACATAGGTAATATTATTGACGGTAAATGCCAAGTCAGTATTGAAGCGGTTGATAGTAATCACCCTTTATATAGTATTAAAGATGGTGAAAATGCTTTGGCTATTCACAGCCGTTATTACCAGCCTTTACCGTTTGTGTTACGTGGTTATGGTGCGGGTGCTGCTGTAACGGCGGCAGGTGTATTTGGTGATATATTAAGAACCTTAGCATGGGAGCATCAAGACTAATGAATAACTCAATTCAAGATAGTCAAAGCCAACTATCAGTCTTTGCGCCAGCTTCTATTGGTAATGTTAGCGTTGGTTTTGATGTGTTAGGACAAGCAGTAAAACCAATTGATGGTACATTATTAGGAGATGTCGTCTCTATTGAAAAGTCAGCAGAAAATGAACTCGCTGTTGTGGGGCATTTTGCGGATAAGTTACCAAGCAATAAAGAAGAAAATATTGTTTGGCAATGTTTGTTATTGTTTAATAAAGCGCTAGTTCAAAAAAATATTGTTATTGATAGCGTAAAATTAACGCTAGATAAAAAAATGCCTGTGGGTAGTGGTTTAGGTTCAAGTGCTTGTTCAGTGGTTGCAGCTTTACACGCATTAAGTGCTTATTATGAACAGCGTGAAAGTAAAAAAGTTTTTAGTGATAAAGTGTTACTAAAAATGATGGGACAAATGGAAGCGCAAATTAGTGGTAGCTTACATTATGATAATGTTGCGCCGTGCTTTTTGGGTGGTTTGCAGCTAATGGTGACTGATAATGAAATTATTAGTAAAGCCTTGCCTGCCTTTAGTGATTGTTATTATGTTATGGCCTATCCAGGTATTAATGTTTCTACCAAAGCGGCACGTGATGTGCTACCTAAACAATATAGCCGTGCTGATTTAATTGCTTATGGGCAAAATTTAGCGACTTTTGTTGATGCTTGTCATACGGGCGATAAAGCACAAGCATTTGCGGTATTAACTGATGTGGTTGCTGAACCGTATCGAAAGCCATTATTACCAAAATATCAGCAATCTCATGATTATTTAGTTAATCAAGGTGCATTGGCGGTAGGTATTTCAGGCTCGGGGCCAACACTTTTTTGTGTTTGCCAAGAACAAGCTCAAGCAGAGCAATGCGCTGCTTGGCTTAATGATAATTATTTACAAACAGTTGACGGTGTTAGCAATGGTTTTGTTCATGTTTGTCGTGTTGATGAACAAGGTTCAACGGTTTTATAAAAATGTATGTCGGTGTTGCTACGACAATAAAAATAGTTAGATCGTAGCAAGGCTGCGATATTTGTTGAAGCAAGCTTCAATCTACAAAGATACGGTAAGGAAGTTTAAGTGAAATTTTATAATTTAAAAGAAAATGATGAACAAGTAAGTTTTGAACAAGCGGTTCGTCAGGGGTTAGGTAAAAATCAAGGATTATTTTTTCCTGAAAATTTACCGCAAGTGGGTGACTTGACTGCATTGCTTGCACTGCCATTAGTCGAACGTAGTGTTAAGGTACTGTATCCTTTAGTAGAAGATAGTTTATCAAAAGATGAGCTTACAGAAATCATTACCAATGCATTTAATTTTCCTGCGCAAGTTCAGCCGATCTCTGAAAATAGTGCCATATTAGAATTATTTCATGGACCAACGTTAGCATTTAAAGATTTCGGTGCGCGATTTATGGCGCAATGCTTACAGCATTTTGTTAAAAAGTCAGCCAACCAGAATGAAAAATCTAGTACTGAAAAAATCACTATTTTAACTGCAACCTCGGGTGATACTGGGGCAGCCGTTGCCCATGCTTTTCATGGTTTAGCAAATATTGACGTTGTGATTTTATATCCAAAAGGAAAAATTAGTTTACTGCAAGAAAAAATGTTCACCACTTTGGGGGATAATATTTCAACTATTGCCATTGACGGTAGTTTTGATGATTGTCAGGCACTGGTTAAAGATGCTTTTGATGATAAAGAGCTAGCTAAAAGTATTGGCTTAAATTCGGCTAATTCAATTAATATTAGTCGCTTGTTAGCGCAAGTTTGTTATTACTTTGAAGCCGTTGCACAGTTGAGTCGTCAAAATGGTGATAAGCCATTGCCAGAAATTGTCTTTTCTATACCTAGTGGTAATTTTGGTAACTTAACCGCAGGCTTAATTGCTAAAGCGATGGGCTTACCCATTAAGCGCTTTATTGCTGCAACTAATGTTAATGATACGGTACCACGTTATTTAGCAACAGGGCAGTGGCAACCCCATGAAACCATTGCCACTATTTCTAATGCGATGGATGTGAGTAAACCCAATAACTGGCCACGTGTTGAACACATGATAAAAGCTGGCATTGTGCCAAAAGAAAGTGTTAGTTCAAGCTCTGTTGATGAAGAAGAAACGCAAATGATGGTACGTCAAATAGCTAAACTTGGCTACATAAGTGAGCCTCATGCTGCTGTTGCTTATAGTGCATTAAAGCATAGTTTAAATGAGGGGGAATTTGGGGTATTTTTAGGAACAGCGCATCCTGCTAAATTTAAAGATGTGGTTGAAAGTATTTTAGGACAACCGATAGGCTTGCCAAAAGAATTAGCCGATTGTGCCAGTGAAACTATATTATCAATAGATATGGCTGCCGATTTTGCGCAATTACGGGCGTTTTTATTGAAATAACTGGCAGCGTAAATCATAAATAGCGGTAGGTTGTGATTTTTCGCGACCTACCGTTAAAGACTAATATTTGTAGAAGAGAATTTATCTCCGAACAGCTAATACGTTAACCGTCATCCTGACGGCTACAATTACATTATTGTTCAAAATAAAGGGTCAAAATAAATGATCATTTCTGCTGCTTCACAATGGCAATCTAAGCCACATAAAATACAATCGTAACCATTTTTACTTTCTTCATTCCATTTGTCTGGGTGTAATTTTACCAACTCACCACCACAGCGAGTAAAATAGCTCACTGCGCTATTGTTAGGACTTTGTTGCCACAAATGACTAACGCCTGCGAGTGCGCCTTGTTTTTTCGCAGCGGTAATGGATAGTTGCAGCATTTGTGAACCAATACCCAAACCGCGATAGGCTTGGTCAACGGTATTACACTTAAAATAACAAACTTTATCGCTAGCTACTCGCCATAAACTGGGGGTTAACCATTGATCTATTTGCCAATGACCAACCGCATAGGTGATCCTAAAACCGACTAATTTATTTTGATGATAAGCAACATAACTAGCATTAACGGCATTAGGCTCTTGAGTTAATCCTTTTTTGTACCAAGTTTGTAAGCGGGTCATATTTAAATAACCATCACCATGAACGGTGTTTGCTAAAATAATGAGTTGTTCAAAATCTTCTTCGCACAGCGGCTGATAACGAATATCACTTTTTATCAGTTTTTTTTTCATCATAAATAGGCCTTGATACTTACATTTTAGAATAGATACAGGCATAGTCTGCCATTAACGATTGAACAACAACAGCAAAAAATAAGGTATGTCGTATGTACGATCCTTTACACGATAAAATTCCTGGTTGTGGAGACGCTTATCCTGATAGTTATTGGGCAAATGTTTCTGGTGATGCTCCAGCCGATGATGGCGCAATTGATCACGATATTGACGTTGATGTTGCCATTATTGGTGCTGGTTATACTGGGCTATCGTGTGCCCTACACTTAGCGCAACAGCATGGTATTAAAGCATCTGTATTTGAAGCTAATAAAACCGCTTGGGGGTGTAGCGGTCGTAATGCGGGCTTTATTTTAAAATCATCAGGTCGAAAATCTTATTCCAATATGCAGCAGCAATGGGGTGAAGAGGTGATGCGCGGCATTTACGGTGAAATGTGCGCGGGTGTTGAAACGGTTAAAGAGCTCATTAGCCAAGCGAAGGCACAAGGTATTGATTGCCAACCACAAGAGGCTGGTTATATTAAGGTTGCTCATAAGCCGAAAATGTTAAACGAGTTAATTGCTTTAGCAAAATTACAGCAAAAAATGTTCGGCTATGATGTTGAAATTCTTTCTAAAGATGAAGTGCGACAACAATATATGGATGATCGTAATGCTTATGGTGCTATTCGTTATCAAGACGGCTTTGGCATTAATCCGTTAAAATTAGCGTGGGGTTATCAACAATTAGCCCGTAATGCTGGGGCGAAAATTTATACTGCTTCGCCAGTAATAAATTGGCATGAGGAAAATAGCGATACGGCATCAGCAACACAACTATTGCATACACCTAACGGTATAGTGAAAGCGAAAAAAGTGGTGATCGCCACAAATGGTTATACGCCAAAAGGTTTTCATTCATTAGTGACGAATAGAACGCTACCTGTGCTATCACAAATTATTGTCACTGAGCCGTTATCCGATGAACAAATTACCGCTTGTAATTTTTTAACTTCAAATGTGGTGATGGATACACGGGCGCTTAAATATTACTATCGAAAATTACCTGATAACCGACTTTTATTTGGTGGTCGTGGTGCTATTACTGGTAAGTCGGCGGATGATCCTTATTACGCTCAGCGTTTATTGTCGGTGCTAAAAACGAGCTTTCCAGCATTAGCCAATATTAAATATCACTATGCATGGTCAGGTTGGATTTGTATGGCATTAGATGATTTACCGCATATTTACCAGTCTCATGACAAAGTGAGTCAAAGCAATGTTTTTTATAGCATGGGCTATTGCGGCAGTGGTGTGTCGTTTTCGGTGCAAGCAGGGAAGCGTTTGGCAGAAAAAGTTGCGGGTATTGAATCACCAAATTTACCTTTGTATCAAAAAGCCTTACCTAAATTTCCACTAGCACCGCTTAGACGTTTAGGGCAATGGAGCTATTTTCATTACGGAAAAATTAAGGATGAGTACTTTTAATCTGAGCTGGTTTAATTCCCCGCCGCTTGCGGCGTTTGTAGGTTAGGCTTTAGCCTATCAAGTTGACGGCATAAATGCCGACCTACATTGATATAGTTTAATTAATTTGCAATAAAAAACCGGAATTGAATAAATTCCGGTTTTATTTTCTCTTATACCATCAACTTCTCTTGAATAAACGAGAGTATAAAACTAATTATTTATTTTCGTTGTTAGTTTTATTGTTAAGGTTAAAAGTCTTCCAACATATACTCTAATGAGTCTTCATAGATCCTTAATTCTTTAGCTAGTTGGAATTGATCTTTAAGCTGTTCTATTTCACGCCACTTTCTTTTTTTATTACTTGTAACTTTAGATTTAGATTGTTTTTCAATTGAATCATTTATTGGATTTAAATTATCCATAACACGCTCCTTTTTTAAACAACAGCGGTAAATTAATACCATAGCGCGGAACAATTTAAAACAACTTTATGACATTTTAATTAATAAAAAAGATCAAATTAAAGATTTTTATTTAACATTTAATCGCTAAAACAATTCAGCTAATTGATTTTCAAGCTTTTCTTGGTCAATAGCAAAGTTGCGAATACCTTCGGCTAATTTTTCAGTCGCCATGGCATCTTCATTCATTTGCCAGCGAAATGCACTTTCAGTTAGTGCTGTTTCTTTTGCTAAGGGGGTTTGTTCTGCATGAAGTTGTTGTGTAATAGGTTCGTTACTTTTAGCTAATTCATCCATTAAATTAGGGCTAATGGTTAATCTATCACAACCTGCTAATGCCAATATTTCTCCAATGTTTCTAAAACTTGCACCCATCACGACAGTGCTATAACTCATAGCTTTGTAATAGTTATAAATTTTAGTAACTGAAACTACGCCGGGATCTTCTAAGGCTGGATAACTTTCTTTACCCGTAGACTTTTTATACCAATCTAAAATACGGCCAACAAAAGGAGAAATTAAATATACACCCGCTTCAGCACAGGCTTGTGCTTGTGCAAAACTAAATAGTAATGTGAGATTACAATTGATACCTTGTTGTTCTAATTGTTCAGCCGCTTTTATACCTTCCCATGTTGAGGTCAGTTTGATTAAAATACGATCATTACTAATACCCGCATCATTATAAAGCTTGATCAGTTTATGTGCTTTTTGAACCATGGCTTCTTTGTCAAAAGATAAGCGAGCATCAACTTCAGTCGAAATTCGCCCAGGGACTGTTTTTAAAATTTCTAAACCGATCAATACTGATAATTTATCTGCAGCATCAATAACTTGTTGTTTCTTGTCATTAGATTGTTGTTTTGCCCAACTAACGGCTTGCGTTAATAAGCTTTGATAAGCAGGTAATGCTGCGGCTTTAAGCAGTAATGAAGGGTTAGTGGTAGCATCTTGCGGATTAAATTGGGCAAGCGCTTCAAAATCGCCAGTATCGGCAACTACTGTGGTCATGGTTTTTAGTTGGGAAAGTTGATCTGTCATTACTACACCTTAATTAGCTAGAAAAGAGACGAAAAAAATTACATTATGAAAGTTTACACCATTAAATGACGATAAGTTAACCTGTTTAGTGGTTATACTTAGATTATTTACAACTTTTATAGCGCTATTTGTATCAAACTTTCAGTTTTAATCAAGTAAAACCTGACTTTATGGTCAGGTTTTTTGCTTGTTTGTTAGCGATAGTCAATTATCGGTGAAATTTCAGCTTTTGTTCGTGCTTTAGATCAGTGTATTATAATCATTAAAATTTATCATAACTGTCATTTTATTATGCTTATTGTTGTTTCTCCCGCAAAAAATTTAGATTTTAACTCTCCGCTTATAACCCAAGAATATACTCAAGCAGAGTTATTAAATCATAGCCAAATTCTGGCCGATCGCTGTAAGCAACTTTCACCCGCTTATTTATCTTCGCTAATGAAAATAAGTGACAAGCTCGCTGGACTAAACGCAGCACGCTTTGGTCAGTGGTCATTACCGTTAACGCCTGAAAATGCTCGACAAGCTATTTTAGCCTTTAATGGTGATGTTTATACTGGGTTGGATGCAGCGAGTTTCTCAACACAAGATTTTGACTTTGCTCAACAACATTTTCGCATTTTATCTGGGCTGTATGGTCTGTTGAAACCATTAGATTTAATATTGCCTTATCGGCTTGAAATGGGCACTAAACTCGATAATGAACGTGGTAGTAATTTATATCAATTTTGGGGCAATATTATTACTGACAAAGTTAATGCAGCATTGGCTGCACAAGGTGATGATGTGCTGATTAACTTAGCCTCAAATGAGTATTTTAAAAGCGTTAAAACTAAGCAAGTTAATGGCACCATTATTACACCTACCTTTAAAGATTGGAAAAACGGTCAATATAAAATGATCAGCTTTTTTGCTAAAAAAGCGCGCGGCTTAATGGCGCGCTATATTATTAAAAATCAATTAACGGATGTTGAACAGTTAAAAGACTTTGATTTGGCTGGTTATCAATACAGTGCTGAATTTAGCCAAGGTAATAATTGGGTGTTTCTTCGTAAAGAAAACACATAAAGCCGTGTAGCAGTATTTAGTAGGTCGATGTTTACGTCACATGGATGTGATTTATTAGAGAATGCAGAACGCATATTCTCCTGCCTCGAGAGTATTTTTGCTCGACATTTGTCGAGCTTCGCTGCGCTCAGACCGACCTACAACTCAACTATTTATAGCAAATTTTCTAAGGTAATTTGCTTAAATGCCAACACTTTGCCGCCAAACTCTTTGGCGAATGCTTGTGCATCGTCTTTTTTACTAAAACTGGCAAGGGTTTTTCCCATAGCACCCATTTTGCTTGAACCAACTACAAACCATGCTTTTTTAGCATCAATAAAGTAACTGTCATTGATTTTACCCCATGGCATTTTACTCATGTCATGTACAAATAATTGGCTAACATTACGTTTATTTTCAGGGTCTAAATAATAACTTAGCATATCTCGGGTGGAGCAGAATTTTTTTACGCTACTATCTTCTTTACGATAGACTTCACCTTTTGGTCCTGGAAATTCAGTGATCATCATGCCGCATAAATGACATTCGTCGCTCGATTCTATTTTTACGGCTTGATGAAGCATTTTTTCTTGTTTAGATTCACCGCAAGAAACTAATGAAAAGATAACTAAGCAGGTAAGCAATAAGCTAAAATTTTTATTTTTTTGTCGCACTAAGCGGCGACCTAGATTTAACGATAAAGTCATTATAAGGTTTTTCCTTTAAATAAAGCGATGGCTAAAGCAAGTGGTACAATCACCCAAGCACATAACGCTAATAATAATTGTGTAACTGAGTATCCTGCATTAATGGCAACAGCCAATGCACCACTAACTTCGCTATTGTTTAGCCCTGTTAAGTTAACTAAGCGAAAGATATCAGCAGGATTTAATAACATAATTTGTGTTAAACCTTGTTGGCTTAAACCATCATCAATACCAACTAATAGTGCCAATAAGGCAAGATCAAAGGCGAGGGCGAATAAAAACCAAGTGACTAATGCCAAACCTGCAGCTTTCGATTTTTCGTTAACCGCTAAGCTAATAATGTAAGCAATGGCGGTAAAACTTAGTCCTAATAGAATGGCACTGCCAATAAATAGTGCAAAAGTGCTAGCAATATTTTCTTGATTCGACTGTGTGGCTAATAATATTGCTGAGGTACCAAAGCCAAGTAGTGTTGCTAAAGCAATAATGCCGCCTTGACCAATAAATTTCCCTAACAATAGTTGGCTTTTACTTAATGGATAAGTGAGTAATAACAATAAAGTGCCGCTTTCTTGTTCGCCAACAAAACTGTCATAACTCACTAAGAGTGCGATCAGTGGAATTAAAAATACCGCCAAACTGGCTAAGCTAGCAATAGTCGTTGCTAATGAGGCTACGCCAATGGTACCAGACGCTGCAGAGCCAAAGTAGGTTAATCCTAATGATAAAATGGCAAAAATGAGTGTAATAGAAACAAGCCAGCGACTACGTAAGCCGTCATGAAATTCTTTATTGGCAACGGTAAATATCTGGTTCATGCTATATACCTTGATGTTGAGTATTGGTGGCTTTACCTTGCGTTAAGTAATGCTGATAAAGGGTTTCTAAGCTAGCACTTTCAACATTAATATCGGTAAGGTTTTCTAAGTTGATTAATTGCTTTAATACCTTGAGTTTTTCTTGTTCAGGTACTAATAAGGTTTGTGTATCTAAAGTTTGTGTATCTGAGGTTTGCGTATCACTGCCAATAAAATGTTTGAGTTTATCATCTAAACTGGCAAAGCCATTAATACCGTGCGTTACTATACTAATGGGTAAATTTGCTTGTGCACGCAATTCGCTTAAGCTGCCGATGGCAAGCATATTTCCTGAAGATAAAATCATGGCTCTGTCGATATGGCGTTCAACACCTGGCAATACATGAGAGCATAAAATAATGCTAGAACCTTGTGCTTTAAGCTGATCAACACTGCTATAAAAGTCTTGCGTGGCAATGGGATCTAAACCCACGGTAGGCTCATCAAGTAAGAGTAATTTGGGTTTACCAATAAAGGCTTGTGCTAGTCCTAAACGTTGACGCATACCTTTAGAATAGGTTTTTACAGGGCGTCTCATTGCATGAGTAATACCAACTTGTTCAAGTAAATCCGTTGCTTGAGTCTTACTAAAACCTTTTAATTTAGCAAAGTAATTAATAACCTCTAAACCTGTTAGTTGATCATAAAAGCTCACATTTTCAGGTAAATAACCTACCTTTTTACGAATATTCCACGCTGCTTTTGAATCAGGAGCCATGCCCATAACACTAACACTGCCTTGCGTTGGTGAAATAATTCCTAAAATAAGCTTCATCATGGTGGTTTTACCTGCGCCATTATGACCAAATAAACCTAATACTTCGCCTTGTTGCAAATCAAGATCTATTGATTTTAAAGCCTGAACTTGGCGATATTTTTTGCCTGCTTTTTTTAATGATAAAATAGGCGCTTGCATATTAATGTTGCTCCGCGGCTGATAGTGCATTGTTGTGCACCAAATTGTGATTATTGAGTATGCTTGGATTGTTTTTTTGCTGAAGTGCCATTTTACTCGTTTGTTCTATTTGGGGCGCGTCCATAAGAGGAAAGCTATCTTTTACGCCAGGTGGTTTTAATACGGGAAATTGTCGCTGTACCCAACGTAAAATAATAATAGCAGGGCTATCCATAATCATCTTCATTTCTGGATACTGCCATACTAGTTTGTCTATACCATCGTTAGGTTCAAAAGCAACATCGCCAATATTGTCATTGTTCATGTCCCAACCTAAATAATTACTCCAATAATTACCTTTTCCGTCTTTACTCCACTCTTCTTCGCGATTTACGACATATTTCACTTGCGTCGGATTATTGATAAAGCTATTGCCATAGACTTTTGTTTTTTCTGAACCTGCGGTTAAATGAATGCCAATTTCAGCGTGTTCGATACGATTATAAGCAATAGTGTTGTAGCCAGAATTATACACAAATAAACCTCTACCATGACGACCCAAAGCTTTTTTCTTAGTTTTAGTCCAAACATTTTTTATATCGTTATGAGTAAAAGTAGATTGGGTAATAAAATTGAGTAAAAAACCATAATCCTCACTGTTAGTGGTTTTATTGCCTGTAATGGTTAAGCGTCTTGAACTCATTAATGCATAGCCAGCACGAGTGTTGTTGGCATTATTGTTTATCACAATATTGTCATAGGAATACATGTAATGAATACCATAACGTAAGTCATGGAGTTTATTTGCTTCAATAGTATTATCTTTACTGGCAATAATATATAAACCATCACGTACGTTATAAGTTTCATTTTTATAAATATAAGAGTGCGTTACGCTGGATAATTGAATACCATTTCCTCTATCAGCTGAACGTAATTTTGTATTACCTACTACTGTATTACTAACTACTTTAATATTATCGGCATTTTGTAACCACATACCAAAACCATCACCGTGTAAGGTATTGTTCTTTATGATGAGGTTATTATTTTTATTGGAATAAATACCTGCATTTTGTGCGGTTAAATCATCCCCCCAATTTTCAATGTTTAAATTTTCAATGTGAATATTTGAATGTTTTAATAATAACGCATTACCTTTGCCTTGAGCATTAATTTTAGCTGGAGCAGCGATATTGGTGGTTAAAGTTATAGCATATTCAATAACAAAGTTACCTAAATATTCGCCTTTAGCAAGACTTATGGTATCACCATCAGCACTATTGTTGAGTATTTGCTGAAGATTATCTTGAGGCGTCACTTGGATGGTTTTAGCAAAAATATTTGTGGAAATAAAAAATAAGGCACAAATGATAATGGGAAGTTTATTAAACATTGTTAAACAAATATTTTAATGAAATTAATGTAAAAAAGCATAACACGAGATGGGTGTTATGCCTTTGATCTGGATTAATTAAATAGCAACTTGTGATATATATCACAAGTAAGCAACAAACCAATTTATGAATAAATAATTTTATATTTTATTGATTTGAGTGCGTGACAGAGCAGACTCTGCTCACATCACGCATTAACCACTAATTAAGCATGAACCAACATACGACCACGCATTTCCATGCTTGTATGGTATGTCGCGTGACAGAACCTATTCTGACTCTGTCATTCTTAAACTATTTTAGTTTTTAAGCATGAACCAACATACGACCACGCATTTCCATGCTTGTATGGTATGTCGCGTGACAGAACCTGTTCTGACTCTGTCACTCTTAAACTATTTTAGTTTTTAAGCATGAACCAACATACGACCACGCATTTCCATGTGCAACGCATGACAGAACCAGTTACAGTAAAACCATTGTACGCCTGGTTTGTCTGCAACAAAAGTTACTGATGAGGTTTCTTGTGGACTAATTTCCATTTGTACACCGTGATTAGTCATACAAAAACCATGGGTAACATCTTCAATTGTATCAAGGTTAGTAATTGTTACTGTAACCTCATCACCCAAGTTAACATCAAATTGATTCATACCGTAGGTTGGTGCAATAGACGTCATGTAAACGCGTACTTTTTTACCATCACGGATCACTTTATTATCGGTCATTAAATTAATGCCGTCTTTTTTCGCTCTTGCAACAGTACCAGCAAAGAATGGGTCGTTACGATCCCATATTTTTTTCGTTTTGATTTTACTGCGATGTACCATCATACAATCATGCGGTTCAGCAAAAGCTGGGCCATCATGAACTAGTTTCATTTCATCGCCAGAAATATCAATTAATTGATCATTTTCAGGGTGTAATGGGCCTACAGGTAAAAATCTATCTTTTGAGAACTTACATAAAGCTACTAACCATTTACCATCGGCATCACGTGTTTCACCCATAGTGGTGTGGTTGTGACCTGGTTGAAAATTAACATCCATTTTTTGACGAATATAATTAATTGACTCATCATTATGCGCTTTAATTGCGTCTTCAACATTCCATTTGGCTATTTGGCTATCTAAGAACAAAGTTGTGTAAGCATTACCTTTGTTATCAAATGCAGTATGTAGTGGCCCTAAGCCTACTTCCGGTTCTGCTACAACTGTATCACGAGGTTTAATTTTATCATTAAATAAGTCATCTAATTTTTCAATTGAGATAATAGAAACTGTTGGTGATAGTTTACCATTCGCAACGAAGTATTTTCCGCTTGGTGCAGTATTAATGCCGTGAGGTGATTTAGGTACAGGAATGTAACGAGTTAATGCAGAACCTTTACGACCATCTAATACCGGAACATTATTACCATTATAATTTTTAAATTTTCCTGCTTTTACAGCAGCTTCACAACGAGCTAAATTAAATACCACAACATGATCGCGTTCTGCTGCGATCATCTCACTTAAGTTAGTCCCATGTTCTGAGTTATAACAAGTAGACGCAAAATATTTACCACCATAATCAGCATCGGTATTATCTAAGTTACCATCAACCATGACTTGAAAAGCAATTTCCATTTTTTCAGCATCAATTACTGTAAATAATGAACGATAGCTATCTACATCATTTAATGATGATTTACCGTCATTATTCATTGGAATTTCAAATTCACTATTACAAAAGAAATATTTAGTATAAGGAACTTTTTGTACGCGTAAACCATGAATAGCTTGCACATTTGGGATACTAAGAATTTTGTCTGTTTTCATAATATCGCAACGAATACGTGCTACACGGGTATTGGCTTTATCATTAACAAATAAGTATTTACCGTTATAACGGCCATCGGTCATACTCATGTGTGGGTGATGTAAATCACCATTTAGAAAATGTGCACTATCGCCTTTAATCGCTTTTGATTCATTCGTAGCTCCCCAGCCAGTAGCACTGTCGTAGTTAAATACTGGGATGCGCATTAATTCACGCATTGACGGAATACCCACTATACGTACTTCACCTGATTGACCGCCACTCCAAAAGCCATAATATTCATCTAATTCACCAGGATGTACTGTTGGCGTGTTGGCATATTCTTTTGCATTGGCTTGTGCTGTTGAGGCAAACATTGCAGCCGTCATTGGTGCGGCGACAACACCTGCACCAACTAAAGCTGTTTTACCAAAAAACTTACGACGTTCTTGGTTCTCTAACTCTAGGTCTTTAGCGTTATTTTCTTGATCGTTAATACTCATAGTGTACTCCGTTTTTTTTAAATTTAATTTTTTAGTTTCTATTTGGCTTTGTAAGAGGGAATTTATTCCCGATCTTTTTTCGATTATGTTTCGCGGTTAAAACCACTCCTACCCTAAATATCAATCACCCGACATTGACTGCTGCTATTTCGGTTTCTTTATATTTTTGTTTTTTACGTGCTAATTTTTTCAATGGTGGACATTTTTTGTCATCAAAGTAAGTTACTTGGCAATCTAAACAATAATGACATTCACGCATATTAATATTACCTTCAGGGTCTATTGCTTGAATCTCACACTCTTTTGCGCAGGTTTTACAAGGTTGACCACATTCTGGACGACGACGTAACCAGCTAAATAAACGTACGCTATTACTAACTGACAATGCAGCGCCTAATGGACATAAATAACGACAGAAGAATTTACGTTTAAATAAGTTGATTACGAGCAAAGTTACGGCATAAAGAACAAAGGGCCATTCACGATCAAATTTTAATAAGAAAGTAGTTTTAAAAGGCTCTATTTCAGCAAATTTTTCAGCTACAGTTAATGAGTCAAGTGATAAGCCAAATAATGCCAATAAAATTAAATATTTAATTGCCCATAGACGCTCGTGTACTGCCCAAGGAAATTCCAGTTGAGGAATTTTTATATAACGTGCAAATACATTTAATAGTTCTTGTAAGGCACCAAAAGGACATAACCAACCACAATAAACGGCACGCCCCCAAAGTAAGGCCGTTACTGCCGCAGCTCCCCACAACATAAAAATAACAGGATCCATTAAAAATAAATCCCAAGAAAAATGTGACGTAAAAGCTTGTAAAAAGGTAAAAACGTTAACGACTGACAGTTGTCCACCCCAAGCCCAACCAATAAATACGACGGTGATAATTAAGTAGCCGTGGCGAAAGTTATGTAAAAATTTAGGGTGTTTAACTAAAATATCTTGGAAAAATAAAGTAATGACTAATATAACCATTAATACAGCCAATATAATGACTTGAGTATTTTTTTCTTTCCATATTTGTTGAGTAAGAGTGAGTTCTGGCTCTGGTATAATAACGGGTGGACGATCAACATATTTATCAAGCGTATGGTAGTCAGCCTTAAAGCTAGTAAACGTGCTATCAACGGCACCCATTTGTCGACGTATTAATAATTCTAGTTGCCAATCTACGCCGGGGTTAAATTCATGTATGGCGCGAATAGTAAAAATAGACATTTCTTTAAATTTAGGTACGCCATCAATAAATAAATCAGATACGCGATAATGATCTAAATCGTGAAAAGTAATTTCTTCATCATTTTGTAGCACTTGTAAGCGATCAAAAATACCACCGCGAACATAACCTGAACCTTTATAAGAATAGCCATTTCCCATTACGATAATGGCGTGTTCATCAGGTTTTAAGGTACTCATAAACCATTTATATTCACTGTCACCTAATAAGTTTTTACCTATGGTAGGAATGTCTACCTCAGCAAAATAAATATCAGCAAACATATCTTGTTTTTGTGCTGAATTAGCTTCATCAATATGTTCGGCTTTAGTCCCTAGAAACGCTTTATCTACTTGACCTCGAGTTAAATGCAATCTTCTAATTGAGCCATCACCCACTAAAGTTTGCCAATTCTCTTTTTGAAAAACATCTTTATAAATAGTTGACATGGGTTGGATAATTTCTTGTGATTTGTCAATTAATCCTAATGCTCTACCCACCTTAGTTGCGGCTTTAGTTATTGAGGCATTCATTACCATAACGGTTACTGTTGCCCCTGATAAACCGTCAATATGAATAGTATTATCTTTTTTATTACCGCCAACTTTAATTTTATCTTTTACATTTAAGTCTTTATATTGATCAGCGAATGCAAATAACTTACTTTCGGGAATACCCGCTAAAATAATAGGCTCATGGTGTTCTAGGACTTTTGCACCTAAATAAACGCCTTTAGCATTAATCGCAACAAGCACATTAACTGGTTCACCAGAATAAGCGGGCGCTCTCGCTAAGTCATTGGTTTCAAATGCATAACCAATAATTTTTTTGTTTTTATAAATGGTCCAAACAAGTGGATCTCCTTGTTTGTCACCAATTTTTGTTGCCTGTGGAAAAATAGCTTTAATAATAGGCATAGGATCTTTAGGTGGACTCACAAACAGTGCATGAGCAGGCATCATAATAGTAAACATTAATGCAAAGAAAATGACTGAGTTTATAAAAAAGGTATTGCTTTTTATTGAACTTAACTTCAACAAATAAGTGTACAAAAAACGCATTTAATAGTGTTCCAAAAAGTATAAATAATTAACCTGTGACAATATGTCGCACTTTACGCGAGCGGGAGTAAAAAAGGCTGATATGGATCAATTTTGTTCAAATAAAAACCTGATCTAAATCAACTTTTGAAATAAGAATGTATAATTTAACTAATTCGTAAAGCAATAAAATTATTAAGGTTTTATCCGTATGTCGTATTTCTAATGTTTTGTAAGATCTTATAAATTACACAATTTATAAATTTAGGTGGGTTATGTAGTGAATTATTGTAAGAATAAGATTTATCATGATCATCCAAAAATTTTATTGGAACTATTAAATTTTTTCGCTAATTATGTGCTGAAAAGTTAAATATTGAATTTCAACATGATGTTCATCAAATATATTATTAAAAGATAAACACCAATTAATTGTGAAATTTCAGTGGCAGCAAGTCACACAAAGCTTAATTATAAATTAAGAGGTTAATTTTTAGCTAACTGCTTGATTTTGTCTATAATTAGAACGAGATTTCTTTTTATGGATAAGAAAAATGCCTAACGAAGTTGAAATAAAGTCACAATCTACAGTAAATTTTCGTTTTTTAGCCGAACCAACCGATGTTAATTTTGGTGGGAAAGTACATGGTGGTATGGTGATGAAATGGATTGACCAAGCCTCATACGCCTGTGCTGCACAATGGAGTAAACGTTATTGTGTTACCGTATCAGCAAATGGTATTCGCTTTATTCGACCTATTTTAGTCGGGCAATTAATTACCGTGACTGCGCGTATTGTGCATACTGGAAAAACTAGTATGCACATTTATGTGGTGGTTAGAGCCTCAGATCCTAAAGAAACAAAAGCGGTGGTGACTAATCGCTGTTTTATTACCTTTATGGCCATTGATGAAACAGGATATTCTATTAAAGTCCCTTCTTTTGAACCTGAAACGGAAGAAGATAAATTACTTGAAAAAGCAGCCATTCAAGCGAAAGACTTTGCCAAAAAATTAGATTTGAATTTTGAACAAGCATTAGGGTGGAAATAGCGTAAGCTTAATATAGTTTGTTTTATACATATAAATAAATCATAAAAAAATGACAACTTGCTCCTGCCAATACAAATAAATGCCATATAGCATGATTATAAGGGATTTTTTTTTGTACATAAAAAAAGATCCCTGCTAAATAAATCACACCACCAATAGCCAGTAAATATATAGCTTGCTCGTTAAGTGTTTGTTGTAATTTATGAATAATGGTTAGTGAAATTAACCCCATGCCGACATAAGTTAATAATGATAATACTTTATATTGGTGGCCAAATTTTATTTTAAAAAACACACCTGCTAGTGCAATTGACCAAATAACCGCTAATAACCCATAACCTAAACTGCCTTGTAATGTTACTAACATTAAGGGTGTATAGGTACCTGCAATTAAGAAATAAATAGCGCAATGATCGAGTAATTTAAACACTTTCTTTGCAGGTTGATAGGTTATTGCTTGGTAAATAGTTGAGGCTAAAAAGAGTAAAATTAAGCTGCCACCATAAATAATAAAACTAATCATTTTTGCCATGTCATGGCTAATATACGCATTGTTTATTAACAAAGTGAGTGCGACAACGCTTAATAATGCCCCTAAGCCGTGGCTAATCGCGTTCGCAATTTCTTCTTTGACGCTATATTGGTGTATGGTCATTATTTCTCTCAGGTTGTTAAATAAATATTCAGTGTACACTTGTACACTGAAATAATAGCAAAATTTTATCTAAATAAAAAGAGCTCAGCGCTAGTGATTTTTATTGCTAGATAAATACCTCAGCAGTTTAAGGCAAAATACTGTAAGCTACGCGCCCACAATAGATATAGTCAAATGCTTAGTTCAAATGTGCTTGGTTATGGTTTTATTGTCTATTAATTTTTATGATGAGATATTGGAAGTATTTATGAGTTTTACCAAATTAGGTTTATCCCCAGCTATTTTAAAAGCCGTAGCAGAACAAGGTTATGACACACCATCACCTATCCAAGCGAAAGCAATCCCTGCGGTGCTTGCTGGTCGAGATGTTATGGCTGCAGCCCAAACAGGGACGGGTAAAACAGCAGGATTTACCTTACCAATATTGCAATTATTAAGTAAAGGGGAGCGCGCTAAAGCGAATCAAGTGCGTACTTTAGTGTTAACCCCAACGCGTGAATTGGCAGCGCAAGTAGCAGACAGCGTGGCGACTTATGGTAAAAATTTGCCATTAAGTTCAACCGTGGTTTTTGGTGGTGTAAAAATCAACCCGCAAATGATGAAATTACGTCATGGTGTTGATGTGTTAGTGGCTACCCCTGGACGCTTACTTGATTTATATAATCAAAATGCGGTGAAATTTAAACAATTAGAAATTTTAGTGTTAGATGAAGCGGATCGTATGCTTGATATGGGCT
The DNA here is from genome assembly GCA_015491935.1 of Alteromonadaceae bacterium. GTDB lineage: Bacteria > Pseudomonadota > Gammaproteobacteria > Enterobacterales > Alteromonadaceae. The sequence goes on along the minus strand of WGGB01000037.1, from coordinate 3,647 downwards.
TTTTGCGTGATATTAAAAAAATATTAGCTTTGTTACCTAAAAATCGCCAAAACTTAATGTTCTCAGCAACTTTTTCTGATGATATTCGTCAACTCGCCAAAGGCTTGATTAATGATCCTGTTGAAGTTTCAGTAAGCCCAGCTAATTCAACCACAGAAATGGTTGAGCAATTTGTTTATCCGGTCGATAAAAATAGAAAAAATGCCTTATTGGCACATTTGATTAAAACAGAACAATGGCCGCAAGTACTTGTCTTTTCGCGCACTAAACATGGTGCCAATAAAATCACTAAATTTTTAGAAAGCAAAGGTATAAATGCTGCGGCTATTCATGGTAATAAAAGTCAGGGTGCACGTACTAAAGCATTAGCACAATTTAAAGATGGTAAAATACAAGTGCTTGTCGCAACCGATATTGCTGCTCGTGGTATTGATATTGATCAATTACCTAATGTGGTTAATTTTGATTTACCTCATGTGAGTGAAGACTATGTGCATCGTATTGGTCGAACAGGGCGAGCAGGTGCGAGCGGCGTTGCAGTGTCATTTGTTACAGCAGAGGAAGCTAAATTATTATTTACCATTGAACGCTTGATTAAGCAATTAATCACTCGTAAAGAAGTTGCTGGTTTTGAACCCGTAAATAAGGTGCCAAAATCAAAATTAGATACACGAGCATTTAAAGCTAAAAAGCCGAAAAAAGATACACCAGAAAAAGTTGAACATAAAGACGGTCAACGCTCTGGTGATAATGCTCAAGGCCATCATGCGAGAAAAGTTAAGCCTAAAAAAGTAGCTAAAAAAGTCACTTCTCACGCTAAAAACCCTTATGCGAATAGCTAGACTTAATCAATATTAAATCTCGTTGGTATTTTATCAGAGGATCAGGATAATTCTCTGATAAAGTCATTTAATAAATGGGTTAATTCATCATAAGTTGTTTCTAACTCGGTTACTAATGCTTGAAGTTTATGATGATTAACGACTTGGTTATTGTTGGCATTGTTTTCATCATTATTGCTCATTTCTTGTATAACCTGTTCTAATTCTTTACATAGTTGGTGTATTTTAACACCACCAATATTGGCACTAACGCCTTTAATACTATGTATTTTTAGCTTGATTTCTTTGTTAATAATGACGTTTTTACTTTTAAGCTCATTAAGTATTGCTGAGAATATTTTTCCTTCCTCGTTAATAAAGTTATTGATCAATAATTTTATTAATTGTTCATTACCTGAAACGCGTTTTATCAAAGCCGATTTATCCCAAACAGGCAATTCATTATGATCATGAGTGGCTGTGGTATTTTTATCATCATTAATATGGCTTGTTTCTACCTCTATTGTTTTATTTGATAAGCTTTTGGGAGGAGTTATCTGGGCGTTTTTATTATCGAGTAACCAACTTACCAATTTACTTTTTAATAAAGCAGGCTCTATAGGTTTGCTAAGGTAATCATTCATACCTGCTTGTAAACATTTATCTTTATCGCCTTGCATGGCATTCGCTGTCATTGCAATAATAGGAATATTTATATTATTTTTGCCTGCTTTGCCTGCTCTGATTTGCTCGCTGGTTTGATAGCCATCTAATTCAGGCATTTGACAGTCCATTAAAATTAACGTGTAAGGTGAATTTTCAGGGGCTGTTGATAATAGCTCTAACGCCTCTAAACCATGATTAGCTATATCAGCACTTAAGTTAAATTGTTTTAAAACACCTAAAGCAACTTGTTGGTTAATACGATTATCTTCAACGACTAATAAACGTGTTTGGTGTGGCCAAATTATTTTTTGCGCCTCTAATTTTGGCTTATTAGTTAATACTGGAGCTTCACTATTGTCGTATATTAGGTTTAGCGCGCTTAATAAATCTGATGTCGTGGCTGGTTTTGGAAAGAAGCCACAGAAACCTAAATTTTTAAAAAATTGAGCTTCATTGGTATTAGAAATCGCCGTCATCATGATCAGCTTTACTTGGCTCAACTCTGGCTTAATTAATAACATTTTACCTAAATCTATCCCATTTATATCAGGCATTTGCATATCAATAAAAACGGCATCATAGGGTTTGTCTTGCTGTTGACATAAACCTAAAGCTTGTTGAGCGTTTGTGGCTGTGGTAACGCTTGCCCCCCAATAGTTAAGCTGTTGGCTTAACACCCTTAAAGTGATGGTGTTATCATCAACAATGAGTAAGTTTAGTGTATTTATAGCCATACTTGGCCTCACAATAGTTGCCTCTTCACTCATGGCTAAATAAAGACTAAAATTAAAGCTACTTCCTTGCCCTAATTGACTACTTGCGGTGATGTTGCCACCCATTAGTTGACATAATTGACGGCAAATAGCTAAACCTAAGCCTGTGCCGCCATATTGTCGAGTTGTTGATGCGTCTACTTGGGTGAAGCTATCAAATAAGGAACTTAATTTATCTTTAGGAATACCAATACCCGTATCTTTTATTTCACCAGTTAATAATAGTGTGCCATTTTTATTTACTTGTGTTGCTAAGCTAATAAGTATTTCACCTTGGCTGGTGAATTTAATGGCATTTCCAACTAAGTTAGTGAGTATTTGTCGTAAACGCCCAGGATCACCTTTTACCAATGATTGATCTATATGGGTTACATCAAGAATCACCTCTAAACCTTTTTCTTGAGCGCGCAATGCCATGGCTTCCGCTAATTCACCTAACATTTTTCTAATATCAAAATCTATAATTTCAAGTTCTAACTTACCGGCCTCAATTTTAGAAAAATCTAAAATATCATTAATTAAGGTTAAAAGTGCTTGAGCACTTGATTTGGCTAACCCTATTTTATGTAATTGTTCATTATTGAGCTTGGTATCTTCAAGCAAACCCAGCATACCGATAACACCGTTCATTGGGGTACGGATTTCATGGCTCATACTGGCCAAAAACTCACTTTTTAATTGGCTGCTTTGGGCGGCCGCTTGCGAGGCTTTTTTAAGAAGTTTTCGTGCATTTTCTTGAATAATCGCAGTGCTGAACATATCGCCAATTTCTTGTAATAACATTAAGCGTTCTTCACTAGCGTCAGGATTGGTATCGGTAAACAGAAAAAGTACGCCGACAATACTATCCGTTTCTTCCGCTTTGTTGATTAATGGAATAATATAATGGCCATGCGGATGAAGGTCAGACCAATTATGCTCTTGACGAGGATCGGTAAAACAATTTTCACTTACGATAATTTCACCTAATTGCGCGGCTTTTCCCCATAAGTCTTGGCCTAAAGGCACTTGTTTTTGCGCCTCAACAAATTCAGGGGAAAACTTTCCATGCAAACTGCATAGTGATAGTTTTTCGCTTTCTTGGTCAAATAAAAATATACCACCTTTTTCTTGTAGTTGTAGTTCATTTAAGGTTAATAATTCAGCAATCGCATCATCAAGTTTTCGTTTAATGGAAACGTGTTGTGCAAGGCATTTGGCGATACTTAATTTTACTTGTGTCGCTTGTTCTGCATTTTTACGTTGAGTAATATCAACAATAGTACCGATCATACGCGCGGGTTCGTTATCTTTGGTTCTACTGACTAACTTGCCGCTATCGAGTACCCAAATCCAATGGCCTAATTTATGTTTTAAACGTAATTCACAAAAATATTGTTCTATTTCT
>WGGB01000036.1 GCA_015491935.1 Alteromonadaceae bacterium | reverse complement strand
GCAATATAATTAAACTTTTTAGCTATGGTTTCAAACAAAGCAGGTTGGTTATTAATATCTGCTGGTGAAATTAATAATACCTCATTATTATTAGCTGAAAACTCTATTAATTCATCAAGTTGATGATAATGGCGATACTGCCAACCAATACTCTCAAGCTTATTAATTAACCACACGGGTAAAATATCATTCACCGTAATTAATGCGTGTTTATTAAGCGCGGCGCTTTGATTATCCTCTTGTTGAAGAACACCATCACTCACTAACGGCACAATAAAACTAAAGGTACTCCCTTTACCTAATTCACTTTCTAGAGTTAATTCTCCAGCTAACAAATTGATTATTTGTCGGCAAATAGACAAGCCTAAACCTGAACCACCATATTTACGCGTCATTGATTCATCGGCCTGCGTAAAAGCATTAAACAAGCTCCCTTGTTTGTCTTTTGCTATGCCTATTCCGCTATCAATAACCATACAGCGTAAATACTCATCATTGTTAATCGTCGTTTTAGTAACAATAATCTTAATTTCACCTTGTGCAGTAAATTTAACCGCGTTATTAATAAGATTCGTTAATACTTGTACTAATCTCACTTCATCCGTATATATATATTGTGGTACATCGAGTGCAATATTTATTGAGATAGGTAGGTGTTTATTATTCGCTTTAGCAATATTAAGTTTTAATGCCTTGTCGATCACATCGTCAATGAGTACTTGAGATTTTACAATCGGCATTTTTCCTGCTTCAATTTTTGCTAAATCTAATAATTCATCAATTAAATATAACAAACTCACTGATGCCGTTTCAGCATTAGACAAATACTGTTTTTGCACACGATTAAGTGTGGTTTTTGCCAATAAATACATCATGCCTTGAATCGCATTAATGGGGGTTCTAATTTCGTGACTCATATTTGCCAAAAACTGCCCTTTAATTTTATTAGCGTGCTCAGCCTGATTTTTGGCTTGCTCTAATGCATCTTGAATAGCGTAAACCTGAGTGACATCACGAAAAATATTAATTGTGCCTAAGGCTTCTCCTACATCATTAAAAAATTTTCGGCTAAATAGTTCATAAGTGAGATCATCCATTTTTATCACTTGCTGATATGCCGTTGCAGTTGCCGCAGCATAAGCTTGTTTGGACTGACTAACTAGCGCATTACATAAGGTTTTAGGTAAAAGCTGGCAAGCGCGCTTACCTAAAATATCTTTTTGTTTTTTATTAATAAATTTTTCTAACGCAAGGTTACAACCAATAAGTTTTCCTTCGCTATCACTAAAAACAATTAATTCTTGCATCGCATTCATCACTGAACGTAACAAGGCATAATCGCGTTGATGTTGCTCACTACGCTTTTGTAAATCAAACGTTTTTTCTTTAACCCGTCTATCTAAATCGGCATTTTTATCTTTCAATTGCTGCATTAAACTTCGGTTTTGACTAAAAATATCTTCAACTAAATGAAACCAGTGCAACCAATCAACCGTTGGTTTTATTTTGCCTGAATCACCTTGCGCACAATTTTCAATATGTTGAATAAATTCAGTCGCAGGCTCAATAAACGTTTTACGGGTTAACCAATAAATTAAAACAATAAAAGCCACTAAACCAAATAAAAGAATTAAAAACCAAAATAAAAACTCACCCGCTAATGGCGCAATAAATTGATGATAAGGCTGATATTTAATGAGAATCCATTGGTTAGTTGACAAAACTTGCTTTTGAATAAACCAGTCACCAATTTTTTGAGATTGAGTAAAAGCATCTAATTTTTGGTTACTAATAGACTTAAATACTTGCGGAGCAATGTCGTGCCAATCAGTTTTTTCCGTTATATTTATCGCTTTGCTACTTTTATTAACTAAAACATGATGATTTTTATCCAATAATATATAGCCTTGATCGGCTTGCGATATATCGGGCAAATTCTTAGCTATTCTACTTAAATCAATATCTAAGACCAGTGCACCACTAAATTTCCCTTGCTGGCTAACACCTGCGCCCAATGATGCAATAAGCCCTTTACCCGCAGAATCACTATAAGGTGGCGACCAATATAAATTGTGATTTGCCATGTTTTTTTGAATTTTAGTAAAGTAAGGTCGAGTAATTAATCTATCTCTATATTTCCATACTTTTCTAGACACCCAAGGGAACAAATTCACAAAGCGTTTTTTCGACACGTAATAAAACCATAAAACTTCAGGATTAGTGTGTTGTGCGGTAATAAAAGCAGGCGTAAGTGCACTAGCCATAGCTAATTCTTGTTGTAAT
>WGGB01000035.1 GCA_015491935.1 Alteromonadaceae bacterium | reverse complement strand
TCGCTTTCATCTGCTAATTTAACTTTAAACATCCAACCATCACCGTAAGCATCTGAGTTTACTAATTCTGGAGAATCTTCTAAATCTTCATTTACTTCAATTACTTCACCAGAAACTGGTGCGTAAATGTCTGAAGCGGCTTTTACTGATTCAGCAACAGCCACATCGTCGCCAGTGCTTATATTGTCGCCAACATCGGGTAATTCAACAAAAACCATATCGCCTAATAAGTCTTGTGCGTGTTCGGTTATGCCAACAGTAACAATACCGTTACCTTCGTTACGTACCCATTCGTGTGATGTTGCATATCTTAATTCTGAAGGAATGTTGCTCATTGTTATTTTTCCTATATTAAATCTGTTATAAATTACGGGTTAAAAAGATGCCACTTTCAATATAGAGCATCTTTTTCGTTAATCAACTGTTTATGCCACTATAGGATAAAAATTTTAATATTATTATCCTAAATAATTTAGCAAACTTTTTTGCCATTACGCACAAAGCTAGGTTTAGTTACTTTAACTTTTACTAATTTTTTACGCATTTCTACTTCAACCGTGTCACCTACTTTAACACTACGAGGAACGCGTGCTAGTGCAATACTGTGACCTAATGTTGGCGAAAAAGAGCCTGAAGTAATTTCACCGTCACCAAATTCAGTATGTACTTTTTGGTGTGAACGTAATACGCCTTTTTCTTCTAAAACCAGACCCACTAGTTTAGGCTGATCGCCCGCCGCTTTTTGCGCTTCTAAGACTTCACGGCCAATAAATTTACGATCGCTTGGTTCCCAAGCAATAGTCCACGCCATGTTAGCGGCGATTGGCGAAATAGTTTCGTCCATATCTAAACCATAAAGGTTCATGCCAGCTTCTAAACGTAAAGTATCACGCGCACCTAAACCACAAGGTTTAACACCTGCGTCTAATAATTTTTGCCAAAAGTCACACGTTACATTTTCAGGAACAATAATTTCGTAACCTTCTTCTCCGGTATAACCTGTAGTGGCGATAAATAAATCACCTACTTGTACACCAAAAAACGGTTTCATATCTGCAACTGCCGCTTGTTGTTCTGCGGTTAATAACGTGGCAACTTTAGCTTTGGCATTAGGTCCTTGCACAGCGATCATGCCAAACTCTGGACGTTCAGTAATGGTAATATCGAAACCTTCGGCTTGCTTGTTCATCCAAGCTAAATCTTTTTCGCGAGTTGCTGAGTTAACCACTAAACGATAATCAGTATCGTTGAAAAAATAAATGATCAAATCATCAATTACGCCACCAGCTTCGTTTAACATACCTGTGTAAAGTGCTTTACCCGCAACGGTTAATTTAGCAACATCATTAATCACTAAACGACGTAAATAAGCTTTAGCATCTTGGCCTTGCACATCAACAATAGTCATGTGTGAAACATCAAACATACCAGCATCAGTTCGAACTGCATGATGTTCTTCAATTTGAGAGCCATAATTAATCGGCATTTCCCAACCATGAAAATCAACCATTTTGGCGCCAGCTTCAATGTGCTTAGCATGTAATACGGTTTTACTTACCATTATATTTCACCTACAAAGTTGTATGTTAATTGCAATTTTCAGTATCACTTTGGCTTAACTGATAAATCACGATAAATTTTACACAAATTATAGCGCTGGAGTTACGAACATTCAACTAGAAACCCTTAAAATTCAAATTTAAAACTGGTTTTTAATTTTAAACCGAATTAAATTTTATTATATCGGTGTTTTTGAAATTAATTATAAAAAAAGAGCCGTTAAGCTCTTTTCAATGAAGTTTATTTTTTTCTTGACGTTAGTGTTAAGTTATTAATGTCAATTTTCTATAGGATCAACAACTTTCGCTAGTTCAGGTAAATGAGCTTTATAGCCTAACGCCTGTTTGATCATTCGCTTTTTAATGGGTGAAAAATTATCAATTAGTGATAAACCTAAACCACGTATTAATTTAACAGGGCTCGATGGTAAATTAAGTGGTTGTTCACTAAATAAAGTTTTAATGGTTGCCATTGCCGCTATCATTTCAGTCGCTTCGCTTTTACGCCAGCGTGAATAACTATTTAAGGCAATACGCCCTGTTAGTGCTTTATCTTGTGCTTGTTGTGCTAATAAGGTTTGTGCCAATGAAGCGGCATCAAGTAGTCCTAAGTTAACTCCTTGACCTGCTAAAGGATGAATAGTATGAGCAGCATCACCTACTAATACCGCTTTGTCTTTAAAAAAATCATGGGCTAAGCGCATGGTTAATGGAAAACTTACACGTTCACTTTGTAGCGTTATTTTGCCTAACTTGCCATCACTGGCGGCGGTAATTTCTTTGTTAAATTCTTCAGTAGACAAGGCTTGTAAACGCTGTGCTTCATCAGGTGTTGTTGACCACACTATTGAGCAGTTGTTCTTTTCATCACGGTCTTCAATACTCGTTGTAAACAAAGGTAAAAAGGCTAGTGGACCATTCGCTAAAAACACTTGCCATGCTGTGTTATGGTGTCCTTTTTCGCATTCAACCGTAGCGACAATGGCATGATGATCATAATCTTGAAATGTGATGGGCATATTCATTTGTTTTCTTAGCCAAGAATGCGCACCATCAGCACCCACCACTAAGTTAGCTAAAATAGGGGAACCATTAGCAAAGCTGGCAAAGACTTCATTCTCGCCTTGAGTTATATTGGTTAAGGGTTGTTCAGTAAAAAAATGAATCCCCTCATCTGCCTGCGCTTTTTTCCATAAAGCATTACGGAGTACTTTGTTTTCGATGATCCAGCCAAGATCTTTTTCATCCACATCAGTATTGGCAAAATTTAATTGTCCGTAACCGTTTTTATCCCAAATATGCATCTGCTGATATGCTTGTAAACGTTGATTTTTAATATCGTCCCAAACATCTAAGTTGGCAAAAATTTGCTGGCTAGCTAAATTAATAGCGCTCACACGTAATTCTGGCTGCTCAGTTAAGGCTGTAGGTTCTTGATTATCAACAATCGCGATAGTTAAAGGATGGTATTCACGGTGCGCCTGTTGTTGACGTAATGCCAAAGCGAGCGTTAAACCCACCATGCCGCCGCCAATAATTAAAATATCAAATTTTTGCATTTTGTTTTTCTCAAATAATTAATCTGTTTTGACAAATATTACGGCTAATTTGTCGAGCCTCGCTGCGTTCGTGCCGACCTTCTACAAAAGAAATACCTACAATAACACTCATCAATAGCCCATTGTTTTCTGTACTAAAGCACTTTTCAACGGCTTTAGGTAATTAAGCTTGTCGAGCCTCACTGCGCTCGTATCGACCTACAAAAGAAATATCTACAATAACACTCATCAATAGCCCATTGTTTTCTGTACTAAGGCACTTTTCAACGGCTTTAGGTAATTAAGTACTTTTAAGCCAATATTTCGACCAATGACTAACGGCGGTAGCTGATTTGAAAACAAGGTTACTAATGAATCAGTAAGGGTGATCACTTGCTGCAAATCTTTAGCGCGTAATTCACTGTATTGCGTTAATAAGGCGATTGATCCTAGGTCTTGCTTTGTCTCTAAAGCTTGTTCTATTAACATCGCTATTTGTTTTACATCTCGTAACCCTAAATTAAAGCCTTGCCCTGCAATAGGATGAATGGTGTGTGAGGCATTACCTATGAGTGCCATGCGATGATGAGTTTGTTGTTTTGCTTGCGTTAATACCAAGGGATAAACATCACGCTTGCCAACATAACTTATTTTTCCTAGCCAAGTACCAAAGTTTTGTTCAAGTTGATGAGCAAACGCTTTATCGTTTAACTTAGCCATTGTTTTTGCTTGCTCAGGCGGCAGCGTCCATACTAGGGAACAGCGCCCTTGACTGCTTTTATTAGCATTATCATTTTGATCTTTAAAACTAAAGTTAGTCATAGGTAGCATAGCAATAGGGCCATGTTCGGTAAAACGCTCAAATGCTTTACCAAAATGATCATGCTCGCAAGCAACATTAGCAATAATGGCTGATTGCTGATAATCATCATGCTTTACGCCTATATTGGCCATTTTTCGGCAAACAGAATTACCACCATCACAACCTAATAATAATTTTGCCGTTAATTGCTGTTGTGAATTGAGGGTAATATCCACTTGCTGTGCTTTAAATTCAATATGGTTGATCGCATCTGGAGTAAACCAAGTAATGTTTTGACGATTGGCAATACGGTTAACTAAGCTCTCACCTATAACTGACATTGCTACCACATAACCCAGTGCGTTTACGTTATAGTCTTGTGCCGATAAGCGCGCCTTACCATAATGACCGCGATCAGAAATATGAATATTTTTTATCGCACACGCCTGATTTTTAATATCCGACCATGCGCCAAGTTGCTGTAAATAACTTGCACTACCGTGAGCTAACGCTAATACACGTTCATCAAAAGTTTGCTTGATTGATTGTTTAATGTGAGTGCTTTCAATTATCGCGAGACTAAGTGGACTGCCATCATGGTGTTTTAAAGCAGCCAAACTTAATGCCGTTAAACAGCCCGATAAGCCGCCGCCAGAAATCACAATGTCAAAATGTTTTGTTGTCATGTAGTTACTATGCCGTGATGAGTCTTTTAGTGCGTTGATGCACAAGCTTTTTCAATATCTGCGACCGATTTTACCGCTTTGGCCGTTAAATTTTCATGACCTAGCGCATTAATAGATTTATCTACCACTAAAATATTATCTTCAATGCGAATGCCAATACCACGCCATTTTTTATCAACACTATCATCATCTAGTGGGATATAAAGCCCTGGTTCTATGGTCATTACCATGCCCGCTTTAAATTTGCGCAGTTGTTGTTTGTCGGTATTTACTTGATAGTCACCAACATCATGTACATCAAGACCTAACCAATGACCTAAACCATGAATAAAGTATTTTTTACAGGCTTTTTCTTCGATAAGTGTTGCTAAATCATCACTTAATATGCCGAGTTCTAACAATCCTTGCGTTAAAATTTCGTTTACCAAAATATTCAGTTGTGCAAAGGTGTTGCCTTCTTTCACTTCATTAATCGCGGCATTTTGCGCTTTAAGCACTAGTTCATAAAGCGCTTTTTGTTCAGGTGAAAAGTGTCCATTTACGGGGAAAGTTCGTGTGATATCAGCAGCATAACCCGCTAATTCGCCACCAGCATCAATTAACAATAAATCACCATTTACTAGCGCATCATTATTATCAGTGTAATGTAAAATATTAGCATTATCACCGCCCGCAACAATGGACGCATACGCGGCGTGGCGCGCGCCATGTCGTGCAAATTCATGCAATAACTCAGCTTCTATTTGATATTCAAATTTACCTGCTTGTGTTTTTTCCATTGCGCGTAAATGTGCGCCACAGCTAATATCGTTAACTTGGCGCATAATGGTTATTTCGTGGTCACTTTTTATTAATCTCAACTCATGAATAATAGCCGCGCAATCAAATAAATTAGCGGGTGCTTTCGCACCTTGCTTTATGGCTTGCTTCACTTTGGTTAACCATGCCATCACTTGCAGATCAAACGCTTGATTTTCGCCTTGGCAATATAATAAATGATCCTTATTTTTAATCAGCTCAGGTAATGCAGTATCTATTTCATCTAAGGTAAACGCGTCATCAAAACCATAGTCCATTTTTGCTTTTTCAGCGCCAATACGACGACCCTGCCAAATTTCGGCAAGTGGCTCTTTATCACGACAAAAAAGATAAGCATTTTGCTGATTACCGTTATCTTGGTCTTTATTTTTAATAAGCACCAACAACGCATCAGGCTCGTTAAATCCCGTTAAATAGTAAAAGTTTTTGTTTTGACAAAAAGCATACTCAGTATCATTGCTACGCGTGACTTCGCTGGCGGCTTTAAATAACGCTATGCTGTTTTGCGGCATTTGCGCAAAGAAATTTTCACGACGAGTACAAAATTCGTTTAACACAAGCAATGTTTGCCCAAGATGAGAGAGATTATCATTAATATTCATGATCGCTTTTCTTTAATTGTTTTAAAATAATTAAGTATAAATTTTTAGTCGTGCTTTTAACCGCAATGTTTAATACCAAATTGGTATAATAGTTCGGGAATAAATTCCTGCCTACAATCTGACTTAATGCACTGTTGTTTTTGCTGAAGTTTGTTCTGGCGGTACGCCATATTCAGAAAAACACAACAAAGCGGATATACGTACGTATTCGGCTATTTCAAAAAAGGCTTGTTCGTTGTCTTCATCTTC
>WGGB01000034.1 GCA_015491935.1 Alteromonadaceae bacterium | reverse complement strand
CCTAATTGTACGCAATCAGTTGGTGTACCGTTAACCGAAACAAACCCATTATCTAGCGTATGTATTCGTAAGGGATTTAATAGTGTTAAAGAGTTACTTGCCCCGCTACAATTCCTATCAGGAGCCACCACCATAACGTCGGCAAATTTACTTAACTCTTGATAAAGCACTTTAATACCAAGTGCGTGTACACCATCATCATTACTCAATAATATACGCATTTTGGCTGGCGGTTCAGCGACACCTATTGTTGAATTAGTTTTAGTGTTAGTTTTAACTTGGATTTTATGCCTAATATCAGCATGATAAGCATTAGCATTTTTAGTTTCTCTACTTTGCGAAGCTTTTGTGTCTTTTGTTGATGTATTCTCTGTTTGCTCCTTTTTTAAGATGCTCGCTTTACGTTTTGCTGAGGCCAGTTTCTCTAGCGGTTTATCATCACTAAAGTCAACTCTTACGCGTTCGGTCATATCTCGATAATTCACTAACTCTTTCAGCACAGTGGTGGCATAACTGCCCGCAGGTAAGGTAAAGTGCAAAGTAACACAATCATTACTGCCATCATCATTGCCAATGGTAAAGTCAGCATCACTAGGCACTAAACGAATATTGCGACGCTCTTGTTTTAATCCTAAATCCGCTAATCCTTGACAGAATTCAGGAAATTGTCTTCCAACACTTTGCTCTAATGCCAAAGCATCAAACTGAGTCATTAATTCGCCTGCACCCCACATAGATGCGGTAATATCAACATCATGCTCAGCTAGACGCTGAGTTAACTCATCGGTTATCTCATCAACTTTAAAAACAGTTTGCGAACCGTGCAACATACAGGCATCGCCACGCATTAATTGATTAAAATAACCAAGTTCTATTCGACGGCTAATAATAGAATTAAAAATAAAAGAACGCGCGGCAGATAAATACATACCTCGTTTTTTCTTATCTTTTACGTTAGCGCCAGCAAACAATTCTAGAGCTTTAGGTAAGTTGCCACCGTTAATGCCAAAACGTTGTTCACCAAAGTAATTAGGCACGCCTGCCGATATAATTTTCTGCCAGCGTTGCATCAACTCTTTAACTTGTGAAACATTACGTAATATTAATTCAAAACGATTACCGACTAAGCCGCCTATACGCAATTTTTTGTTATGACGTTTTACCGCTAAAACGTCGACACCTTCAATAGCTAAATCACTAAGATCATAAATTTTTTTACCCGGTAAATGTACACCAAACCATTGCTCTGTTACGGCAAAACGGTCTTTTAAACCTGCATAGCTTACTAAGTTTTCTTTTACTTTAAAGTACTTGGCAAGTTCACGGGCAACATAATTAGTATTCGCGCCCGTTTTACGAAGGTGAATATAAATATGTTCACCTTCACCACAAGGTTGATAAGGTAATATTTCGTACACTTTAAAGTCGCTCATACTACTACGCAATAATGCCGTAGCCTCTGGCTTACCATGTAAATAATTAAATTTTAACGAGAAGTTTTTCATTTTTTGGATTAATCGCTATCTTTAGTTAACAGTACGACTGAATGCACGGCAACACCTTCTTTGCGACCCACATAACCTAATTTTTCAGTGGTGGTGGCTTTTACATTAACTTGTTCAATATCTGCTTGTAAATCATCAGCTAAACAAGTGCGCATGGCTAATAGATGAGGCGCAATTTTAGGCGCTTGCGCCACTATAGTGACATCTGCATTACCCAGTTTAAACCCTTTTTCGGTCATTAATTTAACCACGTGACGTAATAAAATACGGCTGTCTATATTTTGATACTCATTATCGGTATCAGGAAAGTGATTGCCAATATCAGCTAAACAAAGTGCTCCTAAAATGGCATCACACAAGGCATGAATAGCCACATCACCATCCGAATGAGCAATAAACCCTTGTGAGTGTTCAATGGTAACGCCAGCTAAAACTAACGGTTTATTACCACCAAAAGCATGAACGTCAAACCCGTGACCAATACGCATAATTGTACTCTTCTTTTTTTACTACTATTAGTTATTGCTGTTGCTTCATTACAATGAATTCAGCCAAAGCTAAATCATCAGGACGTGTTATTTTTATATTATCGCTGCTTGCTTCAATTAATTGACTTGGTAAATTGGCCAATTCAATTGCCGAAGATTCATCGGTAATGGTTAATTCTTTTTTTAAAGCATTGTCAATAGCACTTATTAACTCGTTTACTTGATACATTTGTGGCGTTAATGCGTGCCATAAATTCTCGCGCGGTTCAGTACATCGCACTAAATCTTGTACTCTGTTTAAGCGATTGTTTGTTTGTGAGCGTTTCATGGTATCGCGTACAGGCGTTGCCAATAAACCGCCTATCTGTGTAGAAAAGCAATTTGAGATCAATTTAGATATATCATCATGACTAACACATGGACGAGCGGCATCATGGACTAATACCCAAGAAAATTCGTTCACATTTATACTTTTAATTCCGGCTAGCACTGAGTCTACTCGCTCTTTGCCACCCACAACCGTGCTAACCTGCGGATTATGGGCAAGTGGTAACTGAGGAAAATATTCGTCATCCGCTCCTAATGCAATGATCACTCGAGTGATTTGCGGATGCGCTAGTAAACGCTCAACAGTATGCTCTAAAACAGTTTTACCTAAAAAAGTTAGATATTGTTTAGGGCAATGCGCTTGCATACGTTTACCCACACCTGCAGCGGGCACTACTGCAATTAACATTGGCTCAGTCATTAAAGGGTTAATGTTCAAGTGACGACCTTGTTAGCTTTTTGTGCTGGCGATTAGCCTTGTTATTTGAGCGGTTATTGGGGATAAGTCGAAAAAAAGTTTCGCCTTGTTTAATCATACCTAATTCATTACGAGCGCGTTCTTCTATGGCTTCAAGTCCTGATTTTAAATCATCAATGTCGGCATAAATAAGTTTATTACGTTGCGTGAGCTTTTCATTAGCAAGTTGTTGCCGTTGCATTTCATCTTTTAAGGCTAAATAGTCAGGCACACTGTTTTTACCAAACCAAAGTCGGTATTGTAATAGTACAATAAAAACGATTAACAAAAGTGAAATAATACGCATAAAGCTTAGTTTTCTATTCAATACCCATTAAAGTACCACCGACAATTTTTATATTGTCTTACCTCATTGTCACATCAAGCAGCGACTTATATCATTCTAAAATGTAGGTTGTCAGGTACAACAGTAAAAATAACAATTGTTACTAAGTAACTTTTGTCACAGTAACACCGACCTACAATTAAAATGAACACACAATAATAACAGCATTATAAATAGCTGATAACCGTCAAATAGTTAAAAACTAGCATAAACTAACTAAAAATTAGTAATATTAGCTCAATGAAGACGTTTTTTTGAAGTTTTGCCAATTTATACCGCAAGATAATAGTAATTCTCGCAGAGTAAGTAATATTGGAGAACTTGGTTTTTGATTTTGCCAACGATGACCAGCACAAGCTGCAACCATGACTTTTTTATTGGGTTTTAATAATTGAATTTTCTGTGATGTTAATGAGTATTCGCCAAATGATAATTTTTTTTGCAGCGAATTTTGATCAAACCAGCCAAAAGCATTACAACGTATGCGTTGTTTATTCGTATCAATACTATCAATAGAATCAAGCCGTATACGCTCACCAACCCAAATGGGGATCACTAGTCCTAAGGGAAGTGTAAAGCTTTGATACCATTGCCACACATCAACTAATTCTTGACCTGCAATCGGTATCGTTTTACTTTGTTTTGCCGTCCAATGAGCATTTTGAACATCTAAGTTTAATGGGGCTTTACCCGATTTTTGTAGCCCGTGTTGTACTTGTGTCATTAAAGAAGCAGTACGTTTGATGTAATGAGGCAAACTCTTTAAACGGCTTTGCATTGCTTTTACCGTTGTTAAATCGGCCTTTACTAATTGACTTAATTCTCGCTCATACAAAGCATTACACACTTCTGCATAATCATTATTTTGTTGTGGTGTGTGCCAAAGCGAGGTTTGAGGCATTTACGCAATAAACCAATACAGTATTAGGTTGAATACTTTAAGCATACTGTATTGTTACTAAAAAATACATTTTTTAAGCGTTTTTTTGCGATTTTATAATCAAAAAAAAGAGCAACTTCAATGAGTTGCTCTTTACTTAGCGATAGTTATTATAAGAACTTAGATGTTATGAGTACTTTGTCGCAGCAAGCTACGACCTACAGTGCTCCGTCAAGCATAGCGCAAATAACAAAGCAAAATTATTGGCCTTTAATTTCGCTTAAACCGTTATAAACAGCTTTATCACCTAAAAATTCTTCAATACGCAATAATTGATTATATTTAGAAACACGATCACTACGACATAATGAGCCTGTTTTTATTTGACCCGCTGCGGTACCTACCGCTAAATCAGCAATGGTGGTATCTTCAGTTTCACCACTACGGTGTGAAATTACGGTAGTGTAACCTGCATCTTTCGCCATTTTTATGGTGGCTAAGGTTTCAGTTAACGTGCCTATTTGATTTAATTTAATCAAAATAGAATTGGCGATCCCTTTGTCGATACCTTCTTTAAATATTTTAGTATTGGTTACAAATAAATCATCACCCACAATTTGAATTTTATCACCTAAGATTTCAGTTTGATATTTAAAACCATCCCAATCAGACTCATCTAAACCATCTTCTAAAGATAAAATAGGATATTCTTGGCAAAGTTTGGCTAAGAAATCAGAAAACTGGTTTGCCGTGAATTTTTTACCTTCGCCTTTAAGATCATAAATACCTTGCTCTTTATCGTAAAATTCTGAAGCGGCACAATCAACAGCAAGTGTGATATCTTTTCCTAATTCGTAACCTGCTTGAGCAATAGCAACTTTTATTACCGCAAGCGCATCTTCATTTGACGATAAATTAGGCGCAAATCCCCCTTCATCACCAACCGATGTACTCATGCCTTTAGCTGATAATACTTTTTTCAAGGTATGAAAAACTTCAGAGCCCATACGTAATGCTTCGGCAAAATTAGCTGCACCAACAGGTTGGATCATAAACTCTTGTATATCAACATTATTATCAGCGTGTTCACCGCCATTAAGAATGTTCATCATAGGTACGGGTAAACTGTAAATACCAGGTGTACCATTGATGTCGGCAATATGTTCAAACAATTGCACACCTTTATGCTGAGCCGCCGCTTTTGCAACGGCAAGCGATACCGCTAAAATAGCATTAGCGCCAAATTTTTCTTTATTTTCAGTGCCATCTAAATCAATCATTAATTGATCAATCGCACTTTGCTTCAATGCATTTTTACCGATAAGCGCAGGAGCAATTGACTCTTTAATAGCCGCAACCGCTTTTAATACACCTTTACCTAAATAACGATTTTTATCACCGTCACGTAACTCTAATGCTTCACGCGAACCCGTTGATGCACCTGATGGCGCACAAGCACGCCCCCATACACCTGATTCAAGATACACATCGGCTTCAACGGTGGGATTACCACGAGAGTCTATAATTTCACGAGCGAGTATTTTACTAATGTTTGACATTTTAATTCCTAATAAAAATAACAAGAGTCGCAGCAAGCCCCGACCTAGGTTTCAATAAATATTAATAACAAAAACAAAACCGCAGCTTAGTGCTACGGTTTTAATAAAATTATACTTAGTTAGATTGCTGTTTTTGATGCTCATAAGACGCAGCAACAAAACTCTCAAATAATGGATGACCATCACGCGGAGTTGAATTAAACTCAGGGTGAAATTGCCCAGCAATAAACCATGGGTGATCAGGTAATTCAATCACCTCAACTAATTTTTTATCCGCAGATAAACCAGAAAACACTAAACCAGCTTTGCTTAATTGTTCTCGATAGTTATTATTTACCTCATAACGGTGACGGTGTCTTTCATTAATTGTTTCACTACCATATACGTCATACACCTTGGTACCTTTCACAAGATGACACAATTGCGAACCGACACGCATAGTGCCACCTAAATCTGAATGTTCATTACGGTATTCAATTTGCCCTTCTTCATCTAACCATTCATTGATTAAACCAATAACTGGATAAGGCGATTCAGGATTAAATTCAGTGCTGTTAGCATCAGTTAATCCAGCAACATTACGGGCATAATCAATTAAAGCGACTTGCATACCTAAACAGATACCTAAATAAGGCACTTTATTTTCTCGCGCATATTTTGCTGCTAAAATTTTACCTTCAACACCTCGATCGCCAAAACCACCGGGGACTAAAATAGCGTCTAAATTTTGTAGAACTTCAACACCTTTTGCTTCAACATCTTGTGAATCAACATATTGAATATTCACCGTAATTTGGTTTTTTATACCCGCATGTTTAAGCGCTTCATTCACTGATTTATAGGCATCGGGTAATTCAATATATTTACCCACCATACCAATAGTTACTTCGCCTATAGGATTCGCTTCTTTATAAAGCACTTGTTCCCATTCAGTTAAATCGGCCTCTGGTACATCTAAACCAAAGCGTTTTACCACAATATCATCAGTACCTTGTGCTTTTAATAACGCAGGCACTTTATAAATACTATCAACATCACGTAATGATATTACCGCTTTTTCTTCTACATTAGTAAATAATGCAATTTTAGCACGTTCATTGGCTGGAATAGCTCGTTCACTACGGCACACTAAAATATCAGGAAAAATACCGATTGAACGTAATTCTTTAACAGAATGCTGAGTGGGTTTTGTTTTAATTTCACCCGCAGCAGCAATGTATGGTACTAAGGTTAAGTGCATATACATAGCGCGTTCGCGACCAAGCTCGGTGCCTAACTGACGTATCGCTTCTAAGAAAGGTTGTGATTCTATATCACCCACGGTACCGCCAATTTCAACCATGGCAATATCATAACCTTCAGCGCCTTCAATCACACGACGTTTAATATCGTTAGTAATATGAGGAATAACTTGAATGGTTGCCCCTAAAAATTCACCTTTGCGTTCGCGCGCTAAAATATCTTGATAAATTCTTCCAGTAGTAAAGTTGTTACGTTTGGTCATTTTGGTACGAATAAAACGTTCGTAATGACCTAAATCAAGATCGGTTTCAGCACCGTCTTCGGTAACAAAGACTTCACCATGTTGAATTGGACTCATGGTGCCTGGATCTACATTAATGTAGGGATCAAGTTTAAGCATGGTAACTTTTAAGCCACGTGCTTCTAAAATAGCGGCTAAAGAAGCTGCTGCAATACCTTTACCAAGGGAGGAAACAACGCCGCCCGTCACAAATATATATCTAGTTGTCATGTAATACCCAGATGTTAGGAATAAATAGAAAGTTGGTGTCGCACTTGATTTTTTACTGTTGACTATTTTAAAGCTGAACTTTTTACTGTGCTTTTTATCGCACTTTTTATCATAGTAAAATAGCTTTAAAAAAGTAATAATCAAGTATAGCAGGACGGGAAAATATTATACTTAAAATACAAACTAACAACAACAAAAAAGCGCACAAAAACTCGGCAAAAAGTTTTAGGCGCTTAATTTTTTAATCGCTTATACAAAGTTGATTAATACCAACAAAATTAACGCTTCATGGTGAAGGTGTCGGCCAAACTAGAAATTTCTGCCGCAGTGGCTTTTAAACTTAACATTTGTTGATTAACCAGTTCGGTTTGTTGCCAATTACTATCTGAAGCTTTATGAATATCTTCAATACACCGATTTACATCGGCACTTACAACACTTTGTT
>WGGB01000033.1 GCA_015491935.1 Alteromonadaceae bacterium | reverse complement strand
GTAGTAACAATTGTTTCTGGTCTTGTCATTGGAGCAGAAGCTTTACCTTGTTTCGTTATAGTGCGAGATTTTTTAGCAATGATACGTGCTTTCGCTTTAGGTTTACCTTGTACTTGCTTTGTTTTAGCTTCCGTTTCTGGTTTAGTTTCAATGTCAGTGGTAACAGTATCACTGTTAACCATGACAGGAGCTTCAACTTTATCTATAACTTGTTCTGTTGTTATTTCAGCTTTAACTGGTTCAGAAGTGTTTTCTTGCTCAGGATCTTTTGTTGTCGTTGCTTTAGTAACTTGAGCTACCTCATGCTGTGGTTCAAAAGGTAAGTCTTGTTGAACTTCATGTGCAACTTCTGCTACTGGCTTTTCATCTACCACTTCTGGGCTAATAACTACTGAGCTATTTTCTGTTGATTCAGTTGTGTTTTTGTCAGCAATTACTTTTTCGTTTTGCTCTTCTTGCTGTTTAGCTGATTCTGCTTGTGTTGCTTCATCATAAACGGCATTAATAGGCATTGGAATTTGTGTGTTTGCTTTATTTTCGCCATGCGGGTAACGTACTTCAATAGGATCTTCACTATTGTTGTCGGCTAAATCAGCATTGAGCGCTACTGACTTTTGTTCTTGCTCATCTTTGCTACCTTCTTGACGACGACGACGTTGACCATGCGAACGTAAATGACGAGGTGAACGTCTGTTGCGAGGACGATCTTCTCTGTCATTATTGCTTTCAGTCTGACTATTTTCGCTTTCAGCTGTGACTTGAGCTTTTGGCGTTGCTACTTTGCTTTCTTTGTTTGCTACCGCATTTGCTTGCTCATTTTTTGTTACTTTACTTGTGGGGCTTTGTTCTTGTACCGTTTGCTCTAAAATATCTTTATTTTCTATAGCTTGCTCTGTACTTTTTTGAACACGAACATTTTTACGCTTATTACGGCGCTGGCGACGTTCTGCAACTTTTTGCTCTTTCGGCTGATTCTGTTGTGTTTGTTCAATGTCTTGAGTAGCACGATGATTTTGCTTTTTATTGCGATTACGATCGTTATTTCTCTCGCTATTACGATTTTTATTACTTTCGTTGGTGCGAACATTATCACGTTCATTATCACGAGCATTTATATCACGAGTATTATTTTTATCTCGACTGTTTCTCTCATCTCTTTCGTTTGGACGTTTGTTACGGTTGTTGCGTCGAGGTTGATTGTTACGTGGACGACGATTTTGCGGGCTATTATTTTTTTCATTAGCCGAAGATTTTACTTCAGGAGTCGCAGGTGTTGTGCTAAATAAGCCTTTTAACCAAGTAAAAAAACCTGTGTTTGTTGTGGTGTTTTCTACCGCTTTAACTTGTTGGGCTTTGTTTGTATTGGGCGCAGTTGATTTGTTTGGTGCTGTTGCTGGCTCTTTACGTTTTGGCGAGGTCATGCCTTGTAACGCCGGTTCATCTGCTTTAATGGTATCAGTATCAAACTTAGGCATTACTGCTTGTTCTGTACTGGCTTGAGTAATTGGCATATCGTAACTAGCCTCGCTAATACTTTCGTCTTTGCGAATGCGAATTACTTCATAATGTGGCGTATCCATGTGTGGATTAGGTATAATTAATACTTTTACTTTATGTTGTTTTTCTATATGAAAAACACTACGGCGTTTTTCATTCAACAAATAGGTCGCTACTGGCACAGGTACTTGCGCTTGAATATGCAAGGTATTTTCTTTAATGGATTCTTCTTCCATTAAACGAAGAATTGACAAGGCTAAAGATTCAACACTACGAACATGACCAGTACCACTACAACGTGGACAAACGCCTTGACTCGTTTCGCCAATAGAAGGGCGTAAACGTTGACGAGACATTTCGAGTAAACCAAAACGAGAAATTCTACCTAATTGAATACGTGCTCTGTCTGGGCGAACGGCATCGCGCATACGATTTTCAACTTCACGTTGATGTTTTACGGGTGTCATATCAATAAAATCAATCACCACTAAACCACCTAAATCGCGTAATCGTAATTGGCGAGCAATTTCATCTGCGGCTTCAAGGTTGGTGTTATACGCTGTTTCTTCAATATCTCCGCCTTTAGTTGCTTTGGCTGAGTTAATATCTATAGACGTTAGTGCCTCGGTCGGATCGATAACGATTGAACCACCCGACGGTAAACGCACTTCACGTTGAAAAGCCGTTTCTATTTGACTTTCTACTTGATAGTGAGTGAATAATGGCGCTTCTTGGTCGTAAAGTTTTACTTTACTTAAAAAATCAGGACGTACTAATTCAATATGTTTTTTAACACTTTCATAAATCTTAGGACGATCGACTAATACTTCACCAATATCGCGACGTAAATAATCACGAATAGCGCGAATAATAACATTACTTTCTTGATGAATTAAAAAAGGAGCCGAGCGGCTTAAAGCGACATCGCTAATCGCTTGCCAATGATGAACCAAAACACTTAAATCCCATTCTAGTTCCTCATAAGATTTACCAACACCCGCAGTACGTACAATTAAACCCATGCCATGAGGCAAATTTAATTTACTTAATGAAGTTTTTAAATCGGTACGTTCATCACCTTCGATACGGCGAGAAATACCACCTGCTCTTGGGTTGTTAGGCATTAAAACTAAATAACTACCCGCTAAACTAATAAAGGTAGTGAGTGCGGCGCCTTTTTGACCACGTTCTTCTTTGTCAATTTGAACAATTACTTCTTGGCCTTCTTTTAGCACTTCTTTAATGCTTGGACGACCTTTGAATGTGTAACCATCAGGGAAGTAGTTACGGGCAATTTCTTTCATCGGTAAAAAACCATGGCGATCAGCGCCATAATCAACAAAGGCGGCTTCAAGCGAAGGCTCGACGCGAGTTATTTTACCTTTATAGATATTTGATTTTTTTTGTTCGTGACCTGGGCTTTCAATATCAAGATCAAACAAGGTTTGACCGTCTACTAGCGCTACGCGCAATTCTTCAGATTGGGTAGCATTAATTAACATACGTTTCATAGTTTTGTGACTCTTTTTAGTCACAGTACATTACTTTTGTAGCAAATAAGAATGTTTCAGCAAATAAGAACATAAAAACACAATTATTTGTTTTTATGTTGTATAACAGTATGTTGTCTGCCTCACGGCTGTCAAACTTACTTAGGTAAGATCTTTTTTTAGTGATCTTTTATCATAAATAAACGATGAAAATTTATATTTTCAATCGTCTTAGTAAGCTGTTTTTGATTATTGCTAAACTATAACGATGAACAACATCTACAGAGGTAATTAGTGTTCATTATTTACAATTTATATGTTCACAGCAATTTTGCTGTGAAAAATTCATTAATATCTTTATATGCTAAATAGCAAGTGTACTGTGTTTGGTACCGTTCGTTACTGTAAGCATTTGTTTTAAATTTGAGATAATTCTACGCCTAATTTAAACCTAAAAGGTGGCGGATCTCCAAAATGCTTTGAACTTGTTAGTACCTATTACAATATTGCTCTATTAGGCTGGACGATTTGTTTATGTTTTTTGTTTGACAGATTACACGCATCAAACTCACCAATAGGCCTTACTGTTAATATGTCGGGAACACTTTTATATTAAAGCATGTTACGCATATTAATGTGGCCGCATTTCGCCTCTTACGATTCGTTTTAGAGCACCTTTTTTATTTTGTTAGCCATTTTAAATAATATATCTTTAACTAACTGCAATATTATCCCACTATAAGCCCTATTAAGGCAATTAAAATAAAACAAAATAGCTTAAAAAAGTTTAATCAAATGAATATTATCTGCATTAGCGAGAAAATATTTATGATAAACTTGTTGATATGAATAAAAGTACCCCTAAAAAACGCGTTAGTCGTAGTAACAAAAGCTTAGCGAATAAAAATGTTAAAGCTGGTGTGAAACCGCGTGTTAAAGAAAACGTCCATAAACGTAAAAAAAATACCTGTAAGGTTAAATCATCGCCCGTGTTACTTAATGAGCAACTGAAAAAAGAAGTTGTTGATGGAAGTAAAAAATCATCAATTGAACAAGTGGCTGATGAAAAACCTCAAGTACGATTTTATACCGCAGACAGTGAAGATGCTGGACAACGTATTGATAATTATTTAGTCAAAACGTTAAAAGGTGTTCCAAAAAGTTTAGTCTATCGCTTGCTCCGTAAAGGTGAAATTCGCGTTAATAAAAAGCGAACTAAACCTGAATATAAATTACAAGCTGATGATATTATTCGTGTTGCCCCTATTAGAATTGCTGAAAAAGATGCGCCGGTCTCGACAAAACTTAACGTGGTTGCCAACCTTGAAAAACAAATCATTTATGAAGATGAAGTGCTTATTGTTTTAAATAAACCTTCAGGTATGGCAGTGCATGGTGGTAGTGGTTTAAGTTTTGGCGTTATTGAAGCCTTACGTGCCTTGCGTCCACAAGCAAAAATGTTAGAGCTAGTACATCGCTTAGACCGAGATACTTCGGGATGTTTGGTGATCGCAAAAAGACGTTCGGCCTTGCGTAATTTACATGAGCAGTTGCGTAATAAAAATGTACAAAAATTTTATCACGCTTTAGTTAAAGGACATTGGCCTGATAAGCTCACTCGCGTTACTGAATGTTTGAAAAAGAATGATTTAAAGTCGGGTGAACGCGTTGTTGTGGTTGATAATATTAATGGTAAAGAAGCTGAAACACGTTATAAAGTGATGCAACATTATGAGCAGGCAACATTGGTTAGAGCTTTTCCTGTAACGGGGCGCACACATCAAATTCGCGTACATTGCCAAACTACAGGGCATCCCATTGCTTGTGATAGCAAATATAGCTATGAAGAGTTTGATAATAAAATGAAGGCATTTGGTTTAAAACGCTTATTTTTACACGCGGCGAGTATTGAATTTACTCACCCTAGAACGGAAGAACGTCTTAAAATTGAAGCGCCTTTAGAAAAGTCATTACAACAAGTATTAACTAAGTTAACAAAAATTTAGATCCTGAGCTGCGTCAGGATGCTGATTCTTATAATAATTGTTTGTTTTTCAATATAATTAATAAGTTAATAAGCTGTGCTGAATTTGTTTCAGCACCTAAATTTATGACTTTTGAATTTTTTGCTCTGCTAATACATCAAGTCCATGCTGTTTGAGTAAACTGACTAATTTTATTAATGGTAAACCAATGAGTGTATTAGGATCATCACCCTCAAGTTTTTTAAATAAACAAATACCTAAGGCTTCACTTTTAAAGCTACCCGCACAATTATAAGGTTGCTCGCTATGCAAGTAATTGCTGATCTCGTCATCCGCTAATTCGTTAAAATGTACGGTAAAAGGTTCAACTAACGATAACGTTTTGTCGGTTTTGCTGTTATAAACACACAAACCTGTGTGAAATACGACGGCTTTACCACTAAATTTTTTTAGTTGTTTAAAGCCGTTAGCAAAATTATGAGGTTTACCCAAAATTTCTCCATCGCAAACGGCTACTTGATCTGAGCCGATAATTAAAGCATCAGTAAATTCAGGGTTTTTAGTGTTAACAACCGCCTTAGCTTTTTCAATAGCTAAGCGTTCTACTAAAGCATTGGGAGACTCATCCTTTTTTGCCGTTTCATCAATATTGGGTTTTGCACATTCAAAAGGTAAATTAAGTTTTTCTAAAAGAGTACGGCGAAATACAGAGGTAGAGCCTAAAACTAAAGTTTGCATAATGGTTATTTAAAATTGATGACTTTCAGTTATTGTTGATATTGGGGCAGATGATCTTAATTTAAAGTTAACACTAAATTTAACCGAAAATTTTTTGTGATGATGACAGTAAAATGTAGCCATGATAGAGTTTGCACACTTAACTTAGATCAACAGATCTTAGCAATAACAATTAATTAGGATTTTATTTTGGCATTTGGCACTATTATTTCTTTGGCGCTTTATTTTATCGTGATGCTTGGCATCGGTTTCTATGCTTATCGTAAATCAACGAGCGATGTTTCAGGCTATATGCTTGGTGGGCGGAATTTAAGCCCAAGTGTTGCGGCATTGTCTGCTGGCGCATCAGATATGAGTGGTTGGATGCTTATGGGGTTGCCTGGTGCTATGTATATTTCAGGTTTAAGTAGTTTATGGATCGCTTTTGGTTTATTTATTGGTGCTTTTTTAAATTATTTAATTGTTGCTCCTCGTCTACGTACTTATACTGAAATTGCGAGTGATTCTATTACCTTGCCTGATTTTTTTGAAAATCGTTTTCAAGACAAATCACGTTTATTACGTGTGGTTTCTTCAATCGTTATTGTTATTTTTTTCACGCTTTATACGTCTAGCGGTATTGTTGCTGGTGGTAAATTATTTGAAAGTTCTTTTGGTTTAAATTATGAGTTGGGTTTGTATGTTACGGCTGGAGTTGTGGTTGCTTATACCTTATTTGGTGGCTTTTTAGCGGTAAGTTTAACTGACTTTGTGC
>WGGB01000032.1 GCA_015491935.1 Alteromonadaceae bacterium | reverse complement strand
TACTGAGTCAACTAGACAAAGAGAAAAAAACCAGCCACATTTTAAGCCAACAAGTATTAAGTGGTGGCCCTGTTTCACAAGATCGTGGTTTTGTGTTGCATGATCCTCAAGACGGTTGGACAAGCTCATTAACATTAAGTGACGATGTGATGATAACTACCTCTAAGGACATTTTAATGGCACTTGGCACCGAACAAGCACCACCTAACTTTATTGTTACCTTAGGTTATGCTGGTTGGGGACCTGGACAACTTGAGCAAGAAATATTTGAAAACTCATGGTTAACCATTCCCGCCAGTGGTGATATTTTATTTAACACCCCAGTAGAACAACGTTGGCAAAAGGCGACGGATAAGTTAGGGATTAATTTGGCTAATTTATCAAATCAAATTGGTCATGCCTAACTTTATATAGGTTAAGGTTTAACTTGGTAGGCAAAATGCCTACCCTACATTTAAATTTAATCGTAGGGTGGTGCATGAGGCACGAATGCCCACCATTACTTGGTAGGCAAAAATGCCTACCCTACATTTATATTCAATTGTAGGGTGGTGCATGAGGCACGAATGCCCACCTTCAAGTACCGAAAAAAATAAAGATAAAACAACATAATGACAACAAACAACGCAAAAACATTGCTTGGTTTCGATTTTGGCAAAAAATACATTGGTGTCGCTGTCGGTCAACAACTCACGGGCAGCGCTACACCTTTAGGGTCAATTAAAGCTAAAGACGGTATTCCTAATTGGGATGATTTAAAACACTATGTTAACGAGTGGCAACCCGATATCATCGTAGTTGGCTTACCTTTAAACATGGATGGTAGTGAGCAACAACTCACTCATGACGCACGTAAATTTGGCAATCGTGTAAGTAACCAATGTAATATTCAGGTAGTATTTCAAGACGAACGTCTAACCACAGCTGATGCTAAAGAACGCTTATTTGCCCAAGGTGGCTACCGTAATTTGAAAAAAGATAATATTGATGCGCTCTCGGCGGTACTTATTATTGAAAGCTACTTTGAAAATAGCTATTCAGAAAACAGCTAACGTCTCGCTAAAATATAAAGATCAAATAAACACTAAATGAATATTATCGCAATAATCAGCCCGTTAATTTTTATCGCCAGCCTAGGTTTTATTTGCGCTAAAAGTAAATGGCTCAGTAAAAATCAACTAGACGGCATTAGTAAACTCACCTTTAATTTGTGTATTCCCGCCTTTTTATTTAGTAAAATGGCAACAGCTGAGCTTGACCATAGTATTGGCTTAGGCTTTTTCTTTGCTTTTTATTTACCGGTTATTATTTGCTATTTTATTGCTGCAAGCAGTAATTATTTTTTTTATAAAAAGTCTCCTAAAAGCTATCAAGCTTCGGCAGTATTTGCCTTAGGTAGCAGTTATTCAAACACAGTTATTGTCGGTTTACCTATTTTATTTAGCCTTTATGGTGAACAAGCAATGTTGCTGATATTTGCTATTGTCACCTTTCATAGTGCAATGTTATTTACCCTAACCTCTGCAATAGCAGCACAAGAAAATAAAAAAAACTGGCAAAAAACATTAATTAGTACCTTTAAAAACCCATTGTTAATAAGCATTATTGGCGGCGCATTATTTAATTTATTTAGTATTGAGCTAGGTGAGATTATTAATCAAAGTTTATCCTTATTAGCTAAACCCGCAATAGCCTTAGCACTCTTTGTACTCGGCGCATCTTTAAGTTTTTATCCCTTAAAAAGTGAAATAAAGTTTGTCAGTTTAAGTAGCGCAATAAAATTAATATTATTGCCTTTTTTAGTTTATGTTAGCGCTTACTCAATATTTAACTTAACGACTATTCAGTTAAATACGTTAGTAATCTTAAGCGCTTGTCCTACGGGCGTTAATGCCTATTTAATTGCGAAAAATTTTCAAAGTCACGAACAAACCGTTGCTAGTACTGTGGTAGTAACAACGTTATTGTCTGTGTTTAGTTTATCTTTTTGGTTGTGGTGGTTGGTTTAACAAGGGGAATTATCCGTTTGTGTCGTTCGGTGTTTGTTGTGACACAACTGTCGAGCCCCACTACGCTCGGGTCGACCTACAAAAGCTATTACCGCATGACTACAATATAGGTGTTGCTGCAACGTAACTGTCGAGCCCCACTACGTTCGGGTCGACCTACAATTTTTCACTATTGTAGGTCGGTGTTGCATTTAAAATTCTTCAGGTTCCATACCGTCAACTGTCACGCCAGTTAGGCCGCCCATACCACTTTGATCGTTACTGCGTAATTTAATCATTAAGCGTAAATCATTTGGCGAATCAGCATGATGCAGTGCATCGGCATAGTTAATTAAACCCCGTTCATAAAGTTCAAATAACGCTTGGTCAAAAGTTTTCATCCCTAATTCAT
Source organism: Alteromonadaceae bacterium (assembly GCA_015491935.1). GTDB lineage: Bacteria > Pseudomonadota > Gammaproteobacteria > Enterobacterales > Alteromonadaceae. The sequence continues at coordinate 10,491 of WGGB01000032.1, read as the reverse complement.
TCGATTTTTCCATCACCTCTTTAATGCTGCCAATGTCACCTTTTTTGATCAATTCAGAAATATAAGGGGAATTAAGCAAAATTTCGATAGCAGCCACGCGACCATTTCCGTCTTTAGTGGGAATAAGTTGTTGCGCCACAATACCGCGTAAATTTAAGGCTAAATCAAATAACAATTTATCATGTTGATCCGCTGGTACTAAATGCATAATACGGTCAATTGCTTGGTTAGCATTATTAGCATGCAAAGTCGCGATACATAAATGCCCTGTTTCGGCAAAACTTAAGGCGTGTTCCATAATTTCTTGGCTACGAATTTCACCTATTAAGATTACATCAGGTGCTTGTCGCAACGAACTTTTAAGTGCCGCGTCAAACGATTCTGTGTCTAAGCCGACTTCGCGCTGAGTGATCATGCTTTTAGCGTGTTCATGCACAAACTCAACAGGATCTTCAATGGTTAAAATATGGCCTCGCGCATTACGGTTTCGATAACCGATTAATGAAGCCATTGAGGTTGATTTACCCGTACCTGTACCACCAACAAATAATACTAAACCACGTTTTGACATTACCACGTCTTTTAAAATTGAGGGTAAGCCAAGCTCTTCAGTGTCGGGTATAATTGTTTCAATACGACGAATAACCATACCAGCCATATCGCGTTGCCAAAAAGCGGAAACACGAAAACGGCCAATATCGTCAATCGATATCGCAAAGTTACATTCTTTTGTTTCTTCAAACTCTTTCATTTGCTTTGCGTTCATCGCATCATGAACTAGTTCTAACGCTTGCTCTGGTGTTAAAGGATGCTCTGCTATGGGTTGTAATTCACCATTAATTTTAGCACTTACAGGTAACTTAGCCGAAACAAACATATCTGACGCTTTTTCGGCAACCATTTTTTTTAGCAAATTATGAAAATTCATGATCTTGTCCTATTAATAACCTGCAAATTGATTTTTATCTTGCGCTTTTTCCATCGCATCTTGCTTGCTGATCATGCCGCGATTCACTAAATTTTGTAAACATTGATCCATCGTTTGCATACCATGCGATAAACCCGTTTGAATAGCGCTATACATTTGTGCGACTTTGTCTTCTCGAATTAAGTTACGAATAGCTGGCACCCCGATCATAATTTCGTGTGCCGCCACTCGACCACCACCTACCTTTTTAATAAGCGTTTGCGAAATTACTGCACGTAACGATTCAGACAACATTGAACGCACCATAGATTTTTCTTCTGCGGGAAATACATCAATAATACGGTCAATAGTTTTAGGTGCTGAGGTGGTATGTAAAGTGCCAAACACTAAATGACCTGTTTCTGCGGCGGTCATGGCTAAGCGTATGGTTTCTAAATCACGCATTTCACCCACTAGAATAACATCGGGATCTTCACGCAATGCGCTACGCAAAGCGGCTTCAAAACTTAACGTATCGCGATGTACTTCACGCTGGTTAATTAAACACATATTATTTTCGTGAACAAATTCTATCGGATCTTCAATCGTTAAAATATGATCGTTTTTAGTGCTATTAATATAATCAACCATAGCGGCTAACGTGGTTGATTTACCCGACCCCGTAGGCCCAGTAACAAGCACTAAACCACGTGGAGTATCAGAAATTTCGCGAAAAATTTCAGGACAACCTAAATCATCTAGCGTTAACACTTTTGACGGAATAGTACGAAATACCGCAGCTGGACCTCTATTTTGATTAAAAGCATTCACACGAAAACGCGCTAAATTTGGCACCTCAAATGAAAAATCCACCTCTAAATTTTCTTCATACTCTTTGCGTTGGCGATCATTCATAATATCATAGACCAATGCATTAACGTCTTTCGCGTCAAAAGCTGGAATATTTAATTTTCGCACATCACCATCTACTCGAATTAACGGTGGTGATCCCGTTGATAAATGTAAATCTGACGCGTTATGTTGCACACTAAATGCTAGTAGTTCGGTAATATCCATAAATACCCCTTTGAGTATGAATTGTTGTTAAATAATTCTTTAAATAACCAATGTTAATAATGACGTAAAAAAAAGAAATGATAAACCAATGATAAACATTAAAAATAATATAGCTGATATTGAACAACAAATCTCGTTAGCTTGCCAGCAAAATGCGCGTAAAAGTGAAGAAGTTTGCTTGCTTGCGGTAAGTAAAACCAAACCTAATAGCCTAATTGAGCAGGCTTATCAAGCAGGACAACGCCATTTTGGTGAAAATTATCTACAAGAAGCCGTTGAAAAAATTCAAGCATTAAAACATTTAAATGACCTATGTTGGCATTTTATCGGCCCTATTCAATCGAATAAAACTAAACTAATTGCTGAAAATTTTACTTGGGTACATAGTGTTGAACGGTTAAAAATAGCCGAACGCTTAAATAACCATCGCCAACAAGCAATAGCGGCCAATAAAGATTTAAAACCGCTTAATGTTTGTTTACAACTTAATATTAGTGAAGAGATAAGTAAATCAGGTGTCAGCGCGAGCGAATTAGACGAACTAGCAAACTTTGTTAACCAATGTGAGTATTTGACTTTGCGCGGTTTAATGGCTATTCCTGAAAAAAATGCACCTAAAAGTACCTATATGCAAATGCAACGCTTGTTTAACCAATTAAAAGCACAATATCCTAGTGTAGATACGTTATCATTAGGTATGTCTAACGATTTAGCACAAGCGATAGCCGCAGGATCGACTATGGTGCGTATTGGTACTGCCATTTTTGGCGCACGGGGTTAGCAAGTTCTCAGAAAAAAGTAAGAGAAAAAAGTAAGAGAAAAAGTAAGAGAAATAAAAATTATAGTAGGAAATAACATGACAAAAATAGCCTTTATCGGTGCAGGCAACATGGCACGTGCCATTATTATTGGTTTAGTGAATTCGGGAGTAGCACCACAAAGCATTATAGTGGCCAATCCATCCGCCGAAAAACGCCTTGCTTTAGCAAATGATTTTGGCGTACAACAAACTGATGACAATATTGTGGCAGCTAAATTTGCCGAGGTTATTGTGCTTTGTGTAAAACCTCATTTTATTTGCGATGTGTGTCAGCAACTTGTAAATGCCATTGATATTAACGGTAAAACCTTTATTTCGGTTGCTGCGGGTACTACCGTCGCACAAATACAGCAAGCACTTAACGGTAATTATCCCGTTATTCGTGTTATGCCTAATACCCCATCACAAGTTGGTTTGGGTATGAGTGGCTTATTCGCCTCACCCGAAGTAAGTGATAGCGAAAAGACCATTAGTGAAAAATTAATGAATGCTGTAGGTAAAACAATCTGGTTAAAAACCGAAGCACAAATTGACGATATTATCGCTGTTGCGGGTTCTGCACCTGCTTATTTCTTTTTGTTTATGGAAGCGATGGAAAAACAAGCGCAGAAACTTGGTTTTAATGCGCAAGAAAGCCGTATGCTTGTTGAACAAACTGCTTTAGGCGCAGCGCAGATGGTCGTTCAAAATAATATTCCCATTAGCGAATTACGGGAAAATGTCACTTCAAAAGGTGGAGCGACACAAGCGGCATTAAAACAGTTTACCGACGACGGCTTAGAAACCTTAGTTGCCAATGCCATGAATGCGGCAATAAAACGCGCAAAAGAAATGGCAAAACCAGAACCTAAATCCTAGAACTTAGAACTTAGAACTTAGAACTTAGAACCTAATTTAAAAATTTGGAGAAAAAAGTGGAAGCACTCAATTACTTAATAAAAGTGTTATTCGATGCCTTATTTACGGTATTAATCTTACGGGTATGGTTACAGTTAGCACGTGCTGACTTTTATAATCCCATCAGCCAGTTTGTGGTTAAAATCACTAACCCCATTGTCGTACCAATGCGTAAAATAATTCCGGGGTTAGGTGGTATTGATTTGGCAACCGTATTAGTCGCTTATGTTGTTGCGGTATTAAAATTCATTATTATTATACGCTTAAATGGCGGCCCTTTTGATATTCCTATTTCTTTATTTATAGGCTTGTTATTTTTTATTAAGCAAATTGGCGTATTGTTATTCATGATCATGTTAATTATGGCAATAATGAGCTGGGTAGTACAAGGTTATAACCCGACTATGGCGCTATTTCAGCAATTAACCGATCCCGTGTTAAAACCTATTCGCAAAGTTATCCCGGCTATAGGCGGCTTAGACTTATCTATTATTGTTGCTTTTTTAGCCTTGAATGTAATTAATATTTTCTTAGCGGGTTTATTCCCTAATTTTTGGATTGGTTTATAAAGGCCAATTATTTAAAGTATAAAAAACAAGCAATAAACAGGCGCTTTTTCAGGTCTGGTTTCTTTTTCTGCTCTGGTTTATAATTAAAGACACTAATGATTAACATAGTAAAATATAAACCAAATTTTGGAGAGTTATAATGAATAAATTGTACCAACAAATAACCAAAACAGTTGCAATAACTTTACTGCTATTGACTGCATTTACTAATACCGTCATGGCTAAAAACGTAAACGTACAAACGCTAGGCTCTATGGAGGTTCATTATATCGCTCTAGACTCAACTTTTCTTACCCCTGCTATTGCTAAAAAAAATAATATTGAACGTAGTCGGTATAATGCTTTAATTAATATATCAGTGCTCGATGCCAACTTAAAAAATCACCCAGCAAAAAGTGTACTAATTTCAGGAACAGCACAAAATAACATTGGCCAGTCAACAACTTTAGACTTTAAAGAAGTAAAAGAAGGCAGTGCTATTTATTATCTTGCACAACTTCATTACAAAAACAAAGAAATGTTCCATTTCACTATAAAAATTAATGGTGGTAATGGTCAAAAAACACTAAAATTTGATCATACTTTTTATGTTGATTAACTTAATTACTTTTCTCCTCCTTTATTCTTTATAGGAGGAGATTTATCCCCTAATGTTGTTATCGATAAACGCTTACCACTCTACTTCCTTCATAGCGACCATTACGGTATGATCCGCACAATATTCTACTGAAGATCACAACCCATTAATATGTCAAAAGTCAGTCAAAAAATTGTTTTAGCCACAGGTAACCAAGGAAAAGTAAAAGAACTTGCCAATATGCTACAAAACTTACAAATAACGGTTGTACCGCAAAGCGACCTTAAGGTGTCAGAAGTTGCTGAAACAGGCTCCACTTTTGTTGAAAATGCCATTATAAAAGCACGCCATGCGGCTAAAACTACTGGTTTACCCGCCATTGCTGACGACTCAGGTTTAGCTGTTGATTATTTACAGGGCGCGCCTGGTATTTATTCAGCACGCTTTGCGGGCGACAAAGCAACAGATGATGACAATATTGATAAGTTATTAACTGAACTAAAAGAACTGCCCGCAGCACAACGTCGCGCACGTTTTTTATGTGTATTAGTTTTTATGCGCCATGCAGACGATCCTACGCCTATTATTTGCCAAGGCGAATGGCATGGCCTAATTACCCAAAAAAGATCTGGCGAACAAGGTTTTGGCTACGATCCTGTTTTTTATGTTGAACAGCAGCAAATGACTTCAGCACAACTCCCTCGTGATTTAAAAAATCAGCTAAGCCATCGCGGTAAAGCGCTTGAATTACTAAAAGCGCAGTTAGCTAAGCAGTTAAACCTCTAGTTCACAAATAAAATTAAATAGATTAAAACACAGGATAAATTAAATGCTGATTGCACCACCTCTTTCTTTGTATATTCATATTCCTTGGTGTGTGCAAAAGTGCCCGTATTGTGATTTTAATTCTCATGCGCTTAAACAAACCGTGCCTGAAGAAGATTATATAGTTGAATTAATAAAAGATTTAGACAGCGATATTAAACGCTTTAATTTAAACGATCGCCGTTTACATTCTATTTTTATTGGTGGTGGCACCCCAAGTCTTTTTTCAGCCACAAGTATTCAACAATTATTAACACAAGTACTTGCGCGTTTTGACCACGCAAACGATATTGAAATTACCCTTGAAGCCAACCCTGGAACCGTTGAAGCGGATAAATTTATTGGTTTTGGACAAGCAGGTGTTTCACGTTTGTCCATTGGCGTACAAAGTTTCGCCTCAGACAAACTCATTAAGTTAGGACGTATTCACGACAGCGAGCAAGCTAAAAATGCCGCCGTATTGGCTCACCAAGCTAAAAGTGCGGGTATTAAAAGTTTTAATTTAGACTTAATGCATGGTTTACCACAGCAATCACTCACTAACGCCCTTGATGATTTAAAAACCGCAATCAGCTTAAATCCACAGCATCTTTCTTGGTATCAATTAACGATTGAACCCAATACTGCTTTTTACTCTAAACCACCACAATTACCACAAGATGATGAGCTATGGGAAATTCAACAACAAGGCGTAAAATTACTAGCGGCGGCAGGTTATCAGCAATATGAAATTTCAGGCTATAGCAAAGCAAATTTTCAATGCCAGCACAATCTTAACTACTGGCAATACGGTGACTATTTAGGCATAGGCTGTGGAGCACACGGTAAAATTACCGACAGTCAAAATAACACTATTTATCGCACCGTAAAAGTAAAACACCCAAAAGGCTATTTAGATAAAAATCGTGACCACTGTGATCAACTTACTCAAGTGAGCGAGGCTGAACGCCCATTTGAATATATGATGAACCGTCTACGGTTATTTTCTCTATTTAATTTAGATGAATATAAAACTCGCACAGGGCTTAACCGTAATAGTATTACTGCACCATTAAAACAAGCAGAGCAGCAAGGGCTAATGATATCGTCACATAACCAACAACACTGGCAAGTAACCACCCAAGGCCATCGCTACTTAAATGATTTATTAACGCTATTTTTATAGTTCATTTATTATGATTATTGCAGTCATAATGAACTTTTTCGCCATGCTGAACTTGTTTCAGTATCTATGCACTTAAAAACCTTTAACGACAATAACTACGTACATTATTCAAAAGCGTTTTGCTTTGCTCTTTACGCTCACTTTCATTTAAATAATGACGCTCTCCCTGTGGTGACACTATTGCAATAGGTCCAGCTTGTTTGTAAATTTCAATACGACTACGCCAGTGATCACATAAAGCCTGATGCTTTTGCGCTTTTAGCTTTTCTCTAGCTTGGGCTTTTTTATCCATTGTTTGTAATGTATTTTCATCCTCAAGATCTTTTTGCCAATCACTGTCTTTAGTTTTAGCAAAATTAACATTATTGCCTTTTTTCAGCGTTAACTGTTTCGCTTCTTGCCCATTTTTTAGGGATAAATTAGGTTTATCGCTAAAATGTACATTACCATTTTTATCTTTCCACTGATAAATTTCAGCAACAGCAGATGATGCTAAAAACATAAACATAGACGTTACAAACAATATCAATCGCTTGTTTTTAATGAGATTATTTTTTTTAGTGTTCACAATTATCCTTTATTAGTGTTCGTTAAAAATAAAAAGCCATAATAATCATAATTATGGCTTTTAAGGTTATTAATTAATAATAACTTTTATTACATAGTTTCTAAAACAGGTAATATATGACGATAGTTATTGTCATATTTACCCATTTCAATCTCTTCACCAGCATCATCAAAGCCACTATAAGCTTGAATTAATTGATTAAGCGCGACATCAACTTGAGCATATTCACTACCAAACTTAAACTCTTTTTCGAGGAATACTGGCGGCAACTCAATACTACCAAAACCTTTTTGACCAATAACAGTACCAGTTACAGGTAAGTTAGGCATTATCGGTTTAAGTGAATTGTCTTGTAACCACTCAGCAGGCCACTCAAATAATCCACTATTATTATCAAAAACTAATTCAGATTGCGGTAATTCCCTCACTAAAGTATCTTCATTGACAATAAATTCACTCGCATTATTTACAACTTGTGATAAATCATCCAAGTTTGATTCATTTACTTCATTACTCATTTCAAACTCTTTTTCGAGGAATACTGGCGGCAACTCAATACTGCCAAAACCTTTTTGACCAATAACTGTACCCGTATCAGGAATATTTGGTGTGCTAGGTATAGTTAATCTGCTTTTCAATGATTCTGCTGGTTGCTCAAATAGCTCATTATCATCCGCTAACAAGTTATTGTTTGCAGTTGATAAACTCATAAATGATGACAAACGATTACTCTGCGGCGTTGCACTTGATAATAAAGCGTTTATATCGGCATAAGCCCAGCTTGTACCGTCGGTAAACGTAATAACCGATAAGGCATAATCACTCACGCCATTATTAACAAAATAACTTTGTACCGTTATTTTATCATCACTGCCATTAACGGTTAAAAGCAAATCATCATTGTTGCGAGTTACGCTCACATCGCTACTGGCAATATTAGCGGCAAATTCTAGTACATCACTATTACTAGCACCGTTGTCGTAATTATTAATCACGTCTTGTCCATCGCCAAGTGCAAACTGATAAACGTCGTTGCCTAAGCCGCCGATTAAAGTGTCATTGCCCGCTCCACCGCTAAGCGTATCATTACCTGCACTTGCTAGTAGTAATCCATCGTCAGAAGAACCATACAAACCTTGGTCACTTGCATCCCCTTGTATAACTTGTGCAAATTGGCTTAAATCAGGCAAATTTACACTTTGATCGGTTTCGGCAACATTAGGCGTCGCTAAACCAAACGCACCAAAAATTTGTGCTGCGCTAATCTGTCCACCAGATTCAAAAGTAAAGTTGTCTATTGCAAAATCACCACCTAAAAAGAAGTTACGAATGGTTACTTGGCTACTACCGCTGCCCAGTTGTAAATCATTACCTTTTTTCATTAACGATGAAGCAATGTCGTTAAAACTGATACCATTTTTAAACAACACCGTGTCAACACCACCGCCAGAGCCGTCAATAATGTCTTGACCATCACCGCTATTAATCACAAAAGTATCATCACCTTGACCGCCAATTAAGGTATCGTTACCTAAACCGCCTGTTAAGGTATCGTTACCACTTTGACCATTAATAATGTCATCACCAGCAGTACCTATTAAGGTATTGTCTGTTAAGTCACCATATTGCACAGCAACATCAGCAGGTGGTGTTTGTGTTGGCATCGCTAGCCCAAACGCACCAAAAATTTGTGCTGGTGTTAAATTGCTGCCATCTGCAAATTTAATATCGTCAAGTACCGAAGTACCATAGGTAAAGAAGTCTTTAATAGTGACTTTATCGCTACCGCCAGCAATGTTTAGTATTAAGTCATTACCGTATTTAGATAAACCCGAAGCAACATCATTCCAGCTAATATTATCGGTAAATTCAAGTACATTAGTGCCTGTATTTACTTCAATAACGTCTTGTCCATCACCTTTAGCAAATACAAAGGTGTCATCGCCACTACCACCAAATAGCTGATCATTACCTGCACCACCAGTTAAGCGATCATTACCAGCACCGCCCACTAAAATGTCATTAGTTGCCGCACCAGTGATTTGATCATCCCCACCAGTGCTTGGCGTAGAACCACCAGTATCTGGCGGTGTAGTATCTCCACCATTATTACCACCACTACCAGTGCCTGCATCTACAATAATTTGATTTATGTCAGTAGCTGTTAATTGCTCACCATTGGCAAATTGCACACTGTCTAGTTCAGCTTCACCACCATTAAAGTAATTAATAACTCGAATAGATTGGCTGCTACCGTCACCAACATTAATTAATAAGTCATTATCGACTTGTGCAAAGCTAACTTGCTCGCGATTAATACCTTCAAATATTAAGGTATCGGTACCACCGTCAGCCGTATTTATTTGATCATGACCCTCATTAGCCGCAATAATATAGCTGTCGTTACCTGTACCACCAATTAAGGTATCATCGCCTAAACCGCCATTAAGCACATCGTCACCAGCCAACCCAGATAATTGATCATCGCCCGCTAAACCATTAATGGTATCGTTATCACTTGTGCCTGCTAATTGTTCAGCTGCATCAGTACCTGTAATAACACTTGGCTGAGGATCGGGATCGGTTGAACCACTATCAGCATTCACTAATTGATTAATATCTGTGGTTGAAAGTAATTGATTATCACCCGTTTGCACAAAATCAATGGCTGAATCGCCACCTAAAAAGTGGTTTTTAATACGGATAGATTGCGTAGAACCGTCATCAACGTTAATTAATAAATCATTTCCGTCTTGACTAAAAGTAAGTTGATTTTTATTGATATTTTGTAAGTAAAGTACATCTTGACCACCGTCAGACACATCTAAAACATCATGTCCTTCATTGGCATCAATAATATAAGCATCGTCACCTGTGCCACCAATAAATAAATCATCCCCCGCTTTGCCACGAAGTTGATCGTTACCCGCGCCACCTTCTAATCGGTCGTTACCCGTGCCAGCATCTAAATAATCATCACCAGCACCGCCCAATAATACATCGTCTCCACCTTGGGCGAATAATTGATCGTTACCGCCTAATCCCGACAAGGTATCATTATTTTCGCTACCGACTAATTGCTCATC
>WGGB01000031.1 GCA_015491935.1 Alteromonadaceae bacterium | reverse complement strand
TTTCGTTACACCGGGCAAATATTAATACCGGGTACAGAGCTTTACTATTATAAAGCACGCGTTTACAATCCAAAGCTTGGGCGCTTTATGCAAACCGACCCGATTGGCTACAAAGATGGCATGAACTGGTATGCTTATGTGGGTAATGATCCGATGGATCGGGCGGATCCAACGGGCACTAGTTCTTGTGGATCGCATATTAAAGATCATAATGCGATTGGCTGTCAAAGTTTTGGAAATATCTCTGATTCAAGTAGTGGTAGTGATAAGAAAGTGCAAAATATTTCAAATGGTATAACTGGTTCTCAGGGCAAGGGTGATTACTTACAATGTTTGGCTACTTGTGTGAAGGAAAATCGCTTCGATCTTGAGAAAACATTAACTACAGTCGTTGCAGCTGGAGCTGGAATACCTATACCCAAAACTGAGCAAGAATTACGACGCGGAAGCGCAACCACTAACCCAAATGTTGATAAAAGCACAACTAGACTTAGTCGTGCTGGCCTAAAATTGAGACAATTTGCTAAAGGCACTAAGTACTTCAGACAAACTAGATTACCTTCCTATGCTGTAAGGTGGTTGGGGAGGTCTGCTGGAACGGTCGCTATTCCGGCTCTGATAGTAGAGGGATTCTACGATTGGGGTGCCATCGGGTATTGTGCCACGACGTGTCCTTAATGTCCGCTAATAGGGATTGTCTAATATGGGTATGATGCAATTTATTATAATTTTGTTTGTCTTGATGTTGGCGGTTTATCTGAGTGATCGGTATATGTGTAGCCGTCCAAATTTCCATCATACTTTTTACCAAATTATTCATCATACGATTTTGCAATATTTGGGCTATATTTCCAAATTCGGGTCATACGATATTTGGGGCTTCCCAAGTTAAAATCATAAGATTTACCAAAAACCATCATAGTTTTTCCCAAATTCCTGTCATAACCAATAAAAATGGCAAAGCCAGTAACACCGGTTACTGGCTTTAAATTGCTCTGCGATGACGGTTTTTATGCACTAAAAATCATTATCTTCCTCTTTTTGACCATCTAATTTTAAACGGATACGATGGCTTTGCCTGATCTCTTCACCGTAATGTGCAACGAGCATTGCTCTTATATCATCAAGAAAGGTAATGATAGTGTCGGCTTCTTCACTGCTTAAATACTGAGTTAACTGTATGATCTTCATGATTTGACCTGTTGTTTGAGTAATTCGTCATGGGAGCGCCAATGAGGTTGCATCAGTACTTGGTTAACATGGGTTATAGTGACTGTTTTCTTCGCTTCACGGCAGGCTTCGATAAGGCTGGCATAGCAGAGGTTACGGCATAACCTAAGGTTGCCGCTAGCTGAGCGTATGATCACTTCAATCGCCCCCACATCAAAGGTATTAATACCCATTTTCACCGCTTCAAGCTCTTTAACGATATAACGCTCTAGGTCATCGTCATTAAGTGGTTTTATGGTTTGCGAAAAGGTAATACGCGATTTAATGTCTTGATTAACGTTAAGCGTAAGGTAGTGCAGTAAATCAGGCTCACCAAATAATACGAGGTTATGTTTTTTAGGAAAACGTTCAAACAGTAGCCGTAATTTACGCAATACCTCCATGGTTAATAAATGGGCATCATCAATAAGAATGTAAAGGGTTTTACGTTGTTGAACCTGCTTAAAGGCGCTGTTAATCAGTGCTTGTTCAATATCTTTAGTGGGCACATCCAGTTTGAATGACAGCGCTAATTGCTTGAGAATATTCAGGTAGGTATGCATGGTACGTGAAAAGGAGACAACCGTGGTATCACGCTCGTTACTCCAGTGTTCAATGTGCTCACGCAAAACACTTTTACCAACGCCGGGCTCGCCAATAATTACCGAGAAGCCACCTTGTCCGGCATGAATTTTAATAATATCGATAATGTGTTTTTGTTGTGCCATGGGGACTAAATTGTTCCGATTAAACGGCTCTTTGGTGGTGGCAAAAATAGACTTGATCATTCGTTAACTCCTTTCATACGTTGTTGGGCATTAAAATGTAAATCGAGTTTGGTGGCTTCCCCCATGCGTTTGTCTTTAAAATAGACGATAAACTTATCGCGCTGACTGCGGCTATAACGCACTTGAATGGTTTTGTTGCGTAAATCAACGGGGCATTCATATTTGTGGCTATTGATAGAAAATACGTTGGTTTTACTGACTTTACGGTTTTCTTCAATGAAAAATATCTCCTGTGTGGTGTCATCGTCATACAAAAAGGTTAATCGAGTATGGTCAAGCGTGAACCTATCAAGGGGTTTCATTTGAATACCGCTGTGATGTTGGTTGTTGTAGTCGTTTTCTATCCACTGATGGGTTTTATCGTTTAGCACTTCAAGCGTAGTAAAGTCTTTATTCTCGACTAAAAAACGGTCACGAAAGCCACGAAAAAAGCGTTCGATTTTACCTTTAGCGGCACCATCACGAATAGGCGCATGCGATAAGTGAATATTGAGCCGCAAACACGCTTGTAGTATTTCTTTTGAACGGTAATTACTGCCGTTGTCGAAATATAATCGCTCAGGCTTACCGCGCTTAAACAACGCAGTGCGAAAGGCATCACACATATTTACGGTGTTGTCGGCATAAAAAAATTCACCATGGGTAATAAGACGAGACGCATCATCAATAAAGGCAATAAGAAAGGTCTTACGCCATTTACCGTCAGTCTGCTTAATGCTGGGGCCATACATGGTGTCGGCTTGCCATAATTCATTAGCAAACTGCATAGAAAAAGAGCGTCTTAATTTTTTACTTTGTTCAAGATCGAGCAACTCATTTTCTCGTATCATACGATAAAACGAGGTTTGTGAGAGTTGAGAGCGCTGAAAGTAATGACGATTAAGCAGTTGACGGTACAGCGCCATTTTAGGGACAGAGCCATTTTTACACCGGCCTAATGTTGGTAGCACTTCATTGATGGCTTCGCCTAACTCATTAGGCTGAATTTTACGGTAAGTATTTTTATCACAACGGGTTTTATTATCGAGTGTGGTAATACCGTATTTTTTAAAGCGATACAGCCAAGTGCTGATCGTTCGCCAGGTAAATTGGTAACTCTTGTCGGTGCGACTATCAACAAAGGTGCGTGTTGCCACGCTTTGTATTCGCGCTCTAATGCTATTGCCGGGGGCATAATCAACCGCACTTAATACTTGAAGCCTAATTTCAAGTGGCGGAATATGACTAACTTTTATCATTTTTTAACCTCATGACATAGTGATTTAAACTTATTTGAGAATAATCCATAACGCTAAGCGCTAACACTGACGGGGATTGTGGGGGGATAAATAGGAGAGATTAGTAGCGAAACATAAATGCGCGCTACGATGGTTATTTGGTTATTGTTGCGAGACTAAGAAGAGCAAAAAGAGCATAAAAGCTGAAAAAACAGACACAAAAGAGAGAAAAACAGTTAAATAAAGGCAATTTGTTGACTTATTTGAAACGCTGCGCACGAGCCATCCCCCTCCTTTGATGTCAGTGCGTTCAAGGTGGTTAACAGGCATCGGTGATATGTAAAGTCAGGGGCTTGCTCAAGCGCAATTTTCCCAACAATAGGCACTTTTAAATAGCCACGATAATGCATCAGATTATCGTTGAGTTTTTTAAGCCAACGCCACGCATGACGAGTTTGAGACTGTTTAGTGGCTTGACTATAGGCACAACACACAGAATGGCCGGATAACAACAGAGAAATAAACCTAACAAGAACCACCCCAAAATAACGACGATGAGGTAATTTATCAGCAATAGTTAACTGGTATGTATGTCCACAGCCTTGATGACCATAGCGATTGCTACAAACAATACGTTTACCTACCGCTTCTTTACGCTCACTAGAATACTGCTTATAGATAAAGCCATGCGAAATAAAATGTTCATGGTTTAAACAGATTTCACATCGTAAAGATCGCTGCCATTTAAGTGAGGCAGTGAACTGCCCAATTGAATTCAAATCTTTGAAGAATTTTTGCACACAGGAATTAAACAAAAGACTCCAAATAAGCGCAAGAAAAATTTGTTAATATTTTATGAGAAATTTAGTTTACAAAATTAACGTTATAAAAAACACACCTGATACGATAAGAGTTTGGCTGAACTTAGCAGGATCAGACTATTAGAAAGTGGGAAGTTACAATTAAGTGGTTTTATGGTTTGCGAAAAGGTAATACGCGATTTAATGTCTTGATTAACGTTAAGCGTAAGGTAGTGCAGTAAATCAGGCTCACCAAATAATACGAGGTTATGTTTTTTAGGAAAACGTTCAA
>WGGB01000030.1 GCA_015491935.1 Alteromonadaceae bacterium | reverse complement strand
CACTTTCGCGTCACCATTTAGTGCGCCATGTCCTGTGCTGACTGAAATATGATAGCCAGGGATCAAGGCGTATTCTTCATTAAATTCTGCTACGTCAACAATGGCATAGTTAGTCTCAGTGCTGTGTTGAGGTTTTGCTTGTTCACCTGTGCGTTCACTAATAATACTTTTATGGTTCCCTTTTACTAACCAAGTGAAATTTACATTTGCTTGTTCAGCTATTTTTTCAACAACACTAAGTTTTGGATCTTCTCCTTTTAGTATTCTACGCAAGGTTCCCTCTGATACATTAATTTTTGACGCAAAAGCACGGATACTAAAAGGCTTTATAACACTTTCCACTCGTTGCGCCAGAGATCCGTTTTGATTGTCGAGTAACGGATCATAGATCCCTTTTTGCATAATGCGATCCACTTCTTTATTTTTTGTTTTTATATCAGCCACTTAACAAACCTCTTTATTCGTAAAACACCTTAGTGCGTAAAAAACAATACGGATCGCGTAAAATATGTTGCATTGCGTAACAAACGGATCTATTATTGTTTAACAAGTTACGCAGTGCGTAACTTGTTAAACAACAGCCACGTGCGCAAAGCGTATACTTTATATTAACATGAGTTTTTATTTATGCAGATAGAAAAAGCAAATCATATTCGTGCAGCACTTTTAGCTAGAGGTATGAGCTGTAGGTCATGGGCTTATGCCAATGGGTTTAAAGCCAGAACCGTTCAAAAGTGCATACAGTTATTTGCCCCTAATACGGGGCGAAAACCTAAGCGAAAGCTTTCAATAGAAATAATCACCAAGCTATCAAAAACGATAGAGGTTGATTTGTTGGGAGAAGGTAATGAGTGATTATTGGTTCACCGCTCAGGCAATATCTGAATTACCAAATATGCCAAAAAACGCTAGAAATATTCGTTTGAAAGCCACAAAGGAAAATTGGGAAAAAAGGAAATGCTCTACTGGCAAAGGCTTTGAATACCACATCAGTTCTTTACCACAAGAAACCCAGCAGTTTTTAATGGCGCAAGCTGAAAGTGAAGCGGTTATTGCCGCAAGTAAAGAATCTCCCGAGTTTTTAGCGGGCAAAGCCATTGCCGAAAAACGCCAACAAGATCGCATTTTTAGTGAAGATGAAAAAGCACGTATTCGTCAACAAGGTACAGCTGAATTAATGCAGTTAACAGGCAAAGCGCGTTTGCGTGCTGAAGTTAAGCTATGCATTTTAGCGGCTTACGACACCTATTTGATCCCCTTTATTGCACAGAATAAAAAGGTGGCTGGTGAACGTTTATTTGCCGAGCAATACAACGCCAAAGAATTAAGTTTTGATCAAGCCACTTACGATGTTGTGGCTTATATAAGGTGGAACTACCCAAGACGCTGGCAAAAACTGCTTGATGAAGAAGGTGCGGCTGCGCTTGGTGGTCGTTATAAAGCCGACAACAAAAAAAGCAAAATAGACAGCGAGCCATTAATGCAACAAATGGCACAAGGGCTTATTTATAACGAGCCTGAAATTGCGGGCAGCCATTTACGCGAAATATTAATCGCACATAGCGAACTTAACAACTTAGGTTGGGATGTGCCTAGTGTCAGCAAAACACGAGAATGGCTAAAGCGCTTTAAAGCAGAACACCCGCTATTAATAGCCAAGTTAAACAACCCTGATGATTTTAAAAATCGTTATATGCCAGCCTTCGGTAAAGCCAATGCCAATATTACCCATATAAACCAATTATGGGAGCTAGATTCAACCCCTACCGATGTACATTTAACCGATGGTCGTTACTCTATTATTGGTGCTATCGACATTTTTAGTCGCCGCCCTATTGTTATTTTACAGCCAACCTCAAACAGCGAGGCCGTCTGTTTATTAATGCGTAAAGCCATGCTTGCGTTTGGCGTGCCAGAAGCAGTTAAAACCGATAATGGTAAAGATTATAAATCGAAACGAGTTACCTCAGTATTTCAATCATTAGGTATTAAACAGTTAATAGCACCACCTTTTAGTGGTGATGCTAAACCTTCAATAGAGCGCTTCTTTGGTACTTGGTCGCACGGCATCAGTAAATTATTACCTGGTTACGGTGGGCACGATGTTGCCAGTAGAGAAAAATTACAATCTCGTGCCAGTTTTGCCGACCAAATAATGAAAAAAGGCGCAAAAGATATTGAAATATCAATGAGCGCTAAAGAGCTACAAGTTGTTATTGACGACTGGATTGAAGACTACTACAACCATAATGTTCACGGCACCACCAAACAAGCTCCTATCGAGCGTTGGAATTCACAGCGTACCACCATTCGCACTATTACCAATGAACGCGCCCTTGATGTATTGCTTTCACCTGTGCCAGCACAAGGCGGAAAACCAGCAGGTAAACGCACTGTAACTAAAGATGTTGGCATAGCCGTTAATGGCTTTAGTTATGTGTCAGCTGAGCTAGGTGCATTAGTGGGGAGCGATGTGTTTTGTAGTTGGAACCCTGACAATATTGGTGAAATTTACGTGTTCAACAGCGCAAAACTAGAGTTTATTTGTAAAGTTAAATGCCCTGAACTAGTTGATGAAAACATTAGCTTAGCCGAACTTGGGCTTGCCGCTAAACGTCAACAAAATGCACTTATTACGGAAGAAAAAGCCAAATTGCGCAAAGCTAAAAATAGCGTAAACCTTGGTGAAGCTGCACGTAATGTTATTGCTGCTGCTAAAAAACGTAACGGTAGCATGGCCTTTTTGCCACAACCAAGCGAGCCAGCGCAGTCAGGTTTACTCGTTCAAGCCTCGTTTGCTAGTGATTTAACGCCCGTTAAACCTACCTTAACACCTGAAAATTTTCAGCAGTTACGCCAAGAGCAAATAGAACTTGAAAAAGCTAAAGAAATTGCCGCCAACGCTAAACCTCGTTTTAAAAACGACTACGAGCAATTTATTTGGATATTGAACCAAGCGAAGCAACGCAAATTAACCAACGAGGAAATTGTTATTAGAGAAAACTATAAAAAAGCACAGCCTAAATGGGCTAAACAAGCCGCCTTTATGGTGGGTGAAAACAATGAAGATGAACAACAAGAACAGCACATTCAAAAGAAATGAAAGGTCAGTAAGAAAACCTACTGACCTTCACCGATTAACTAAGGACAAGTTAGTTAATCACTACTTACGTAAAACAAAAGGAAATATACATGAAATATCACACGGCATATACAAAAAACGTAGCCCAAGCGACAGGAATTTTTACCAGTTTGCTACAACGTTCGCCCGCAGTACCAGGATTTGGACTTATTGATGGTCGCCCAGGGCTTGGTAAAACTTT
>WGGB01000029.1 GCA_015491935.1 Alteromonadaceae bacterium | reverse complement strand
TGTTTCAAAACTATTTACCCGAATCGGTGCAAATTATTCGTAGTGATTTAAGTAAATTAATTAAAGAACTGTCTTGGGTTGAAAATGCCACTTACTTTCAAGAGCTTACGGATAAAACAGGAAATTATCGAAAAAAACTAGCTTATAGTGAGCAGTTAATTAGCCAACTTAAAGTTGAAAAAAGTCGATTTCCTATAGCAGAAAGTGTGATTGAAATATTCTATTCATCGCGCTTTAACGTCATGCAACTGGCATTACTCGATTTATTATTAACCTTAAATAATCAGTACAAGGAAAATTCAGAGCAGCATGATCATGATTTATATAGTTTTGCTCAAGATAAATTAGAAGCGAGTTTAGTGTTGTTAATGAATAATCTTATGCAGCATAAAAAATTAACGTTAGCTGAATATTTAAGTCAGCAAAAATTATTAATCCGTAGCCTACTGACGGGAAGTTGGTGTGGTAGTTTATATAGTAAAAACGAACGGCTTGAGTTTCGAGATTCGTGGTTAGACGTAAAACAGGGTATGGATGAACTACATACTTTACTGACATTACAGCAACAATTAACCAATATTAGCGGTGAACAATTTGAAAAAATTCATAGCTGGTTAGACTCTAAAGTTGACAGTTTGTTGTTGGCATTAGACTGTTCACGTAAAAATTCTATGAGCTTGACACCTTATTGGCGCTAAATAATATTGGTAATGCATTGTTAATGTGTTGTTTTTCATGGTTATGCTGATGACTTAGAAAAGCTTTTAAAACTCGATATTATCGTATGTAGGAGCGGTTTTAATTGCAATATTTGCTAATATTCGGTAATAAATTCCCTCCTACAGCGCTTATTGCTTTATTCCTGAATGTTTATTACTTTATTCCAGAGTAAAGTACATAGGCATTATTTTTTGAGTTGGTTTTCATCATCTTCAACGAGTATCTCAAAATGCTTTAGTAGATCTTCAACCTTTTTTTCCAAACGTTGGTTACTTTTCAGTATTTGTTCATTTTGGTGTCTTAATTCTCGATTTTTAATGTTGGTATCTGAAAAGCTAACAAATTTATTAACAAATTGTGCACCAATAAAGCCAACCATACCAACGCCGATATAAAACATAAAAGCGATGATCATACGACCCTCTTGCGTTACTGGGTAAAAATCTCCAAAACCTATGGTACTCGCACTCATTTGTAATACCCAAAAGGCATCTTTGTAGGTGGTTATATTGGCATTATTTGCCGTACTTTCAAGTTGTACTAGAGGATAAGCTAATAGGGCAATAATTGTGTAAAGAAGTACTAAAGTTATGATCAATAAGTAAAAAGTATTGTAGTTTTTTATGCCAAACTCATCAACAGAATAAGATTTTAATTTTTTTTTCGGTAATATTTTTTTCATAACAAGCTTATTTTAGTCACATTTATCATCATTATTAACGTATTGTACTAAATCATCCATTAATTTACGTTTTATTTCTAATTGTTGTTCTGCCTTTAATTGGTATTTATCAGCTAAAATTTTATAGTCTTGTGCTGATAAGCTCACGGTTAGTCGAGGTCTTTTTGGACGGAGATTGATTGGTAAATCTAAAATACTACGAATTTGATCCGAAGGGCTTAAACCCGCTTCGAGTGCTTGTTTTCTAATTTCAAATTGTATTTTTTCATCAATATCAAAAGCCACTTGCACCGCTTTTACCGCTTTTAGTGATGAACTCCACTTTTCGGGGATTTTTCTACTCATATTTATCTCAATTTTCAGCCATTAATTTAGATGATTTTGTTAATCTTTATTTATGCTAATAGTTATTAACTACCCGGATATATATCAACAATATCGGTTAGTGGACGATAAAGGGTTAAAAATACATCGGTATCACCGTCTGACCAAACTTCTACATCAATACCGTGTGATTCATCACTGTCAAGTAATTGGTATAGTTCAAATTGTTCACCCGCTTCTTTACCTTCAAATTCAGATAAGTTTTCACTACGATGATCTTTACGGTGAAAATAGCCTACTTGTGCGAATATGCACTGTTGATATTGCTCGCTAGTCCATTGTTTGGTTTTATCGGTGTCTTGTTGACGTTGTAAAAAAGTATTTTCATCTTCTTCGAAAATTGTTGAAAAATCATCTAGGTCAAATAAAGTTTCAACATCCTCTTCTTCAATTTCTAATGAAAATTTAAGGTAAACCTCATCATCAATATCAAGAGTTAAGTAGAGCTGAGTATTGGTATTATTTTTCAGTACCCATTCTGTTTGGGTATTGTTTTCAAATTCATAACTATTGACTGCGCTAACTTGAAATTGTTGACCACGCAATGTTTCTGGCAAAGCAAAACTGTCTGATAAAACAATAATATCATTAATAAGTAATTCGCTTGCAGAGCTTAATTTACGTTGCTTATCGTCAGATTTATTAAATATATTTTTAAAAAAACTCATGTGCTTTTCCATTTTAATTATGCTAATTTAATTGGCAATAAATTAGCACATACGCAAAAAACGGAGCTAGTAAATACTAACTCCGTTACTTTTGTTATTTAGCCTATTTTTGCTTAGCTTTTAAACGCGCTAATACTGAGTTTGCGCTACTATCACTGGCGCCGCCAATACCTGCTGCTTTAAGTTGTGCTTCGAGTGATTTATCTGAATCTTCCGACTCTAGCACTTCAGCTGCTTTCATTTGATCATCAAATTTTTGCTGTTTTGCTTTAATGCGCTCTAATGAATCTTTAGCACTAAGCAGTTTTGAATTACTTGATGAAAAGTTATCGGTAATAGCTGAAGTAGCTTTTTGTACGCTCTCTGTGGTTTTAACCATAGATAATTGGCGTTTATATTCAGCTACTTGGCGTTCGCTTTTCTTCACTAATTCTTTTAAACGGTTAGCACTACCACTAAAGCTGTCTAATGATTGCTGCTGTGTCGCTAATTCGCTTTCAAGATTGGCAATTTTTTCGGCAACAGCCAATGCTAAACTTTCATCACCTTTTTCCATGGCTTGCATCGCATAACCTTCATGCTCAGCAACTTCGCGCTTTAAACGATCAACTTCGCGATTAGCAGCCATTTGTTGTGCCATTACGCCAGTTAAGTCACGCTTGGCTTTAGTTAAATGATTTTCGGCATCACGAATTTCTTGTTCAAAAATGCGTGTTGCATTTGCGTCAACAATGTTTTCGCCTAATTCACTAGCTCCACCACGAATAGCGGTCATTATCTTTTTGAAAATACTCATATATTTCTCCTGATGGATTAAATTAAAAATTCACTCATGTCATTAATAACTTCTAAAGAGTTATTACTTAGTACGGTTAATTCATGTTCAATATCACTAAAGGATGAACTCACAGATAGCGCACCAAAAATGACATATTTGTCGCCAATTTTAGAAAATGATGATAATGGCATAGGGATATTCATCTCTAACATACTTTCTTGCATTACCGATCGGCTGTCTGGTTTTACTTCGTCTTCGCCCCATAAATAAGTAATGGCGATAATTTGATCATCGGTAACTGAAACAAAAATCGGTAACTCTTCACGTTCAACAATGGTTATTTGTAAAACATCGACTTCACCTGAAATTGGCTGGCAGTCAAAAAGCATCCCTGTTGCAGAGTTGTTTGCCAAAGTGTTTAAATGATCGGCTATTTTATGAATGTTCATATTATTCCTCTATCCTTTGCGTTTTTAAGGTTCTTTGTAAATAACCTTAAACGGTTAAAGACATATTATGTCAATAAGCTTAATTTAGCACTTCGACATAATATGTCAACTTGTTTTATTAAAAATATTCAATAAAGTTGTTATTAAGTGTAATTTTGCGCTTAATTCTCGTTTTCATTGGTTTATGAATTTTAGATTAAGGCTGTACATAAGCATCATCTAAACCTTGTTGTGATTGCCAAGCTTTTTGATGCAGCTGATAAATAGTATGGCTGCCTAAATAATTAATGGGAACTTTATCTTTATGTTGATAAAACCCTTTGGAAAAATTAAATGCACTATGAATTAATGGCAAGGTTAGCCATTGCTGCTTTACAGGTAACTGTGTTAATTCATTTAATCGTTGTCGTGGCGTTGCGCCCATTTTTGCCGCAATGGTCCAACCCCATTCGCCAAAACTTGGTACATTGTCATGATATTGTTGTACGTTGGGAAAGCCAGCGGCTGCAAGAGTTTTACCGATAGAAATAAACGCTTTTTTGGCATGATATGGGCTGGTTGATTGAATGCCGATTAAGCCATCACCACTTAGTAGCTGCTTTAAACGAGCATAAAAATTAACTGAATAAAGCTTATTCAGATCTGGATGACTTGGATCGGGTAAATCAACAATAATGGCGTCAAAATGCTTACCTTCGCTAAGTAAATTATCAATAGCGACAAAGGCATCGTAATTAATAATATTAACGCGCGGATCTTGCAAACTTAAGTGGTTAAGTTTAATTATTTTATTGGCCAATTCACTAGGTAAATGCTTTTTAGGGTGTTTAAAAATATCGAGTAATTCACCGTCTAAGTCAACTAAAGTGACTTGTTTAGGTGACCATTTTAATACATCGCGCAATGCTAAACCGTCACCGCCGCCAATAATTAAAATATTGTCGTGACGTGCCGAACCAGCCAACACAGGTGTGACTAAATAATTATGGTAAATGGCTTCGTCGCTTGACGAAAACTGTAAGCGACCATTGAGATAAAAATTTATAATCGGCGTCTTAGTGTTACCTAAGTGGCGTTCGGTAAAGGTAAGTTGCTGATAACGAGTTTTATCATGATAAACCACTTTATCAAGATAAAGTAAGTTGCTCATTTGATTGAGCCAACCATTGCCATAATGAAAAATAACAGCGATAAAAATGGCAAACACTAAATGCATACTCACTAAAGTGTAACGCCACTTTAATCGTGACCAAAAATGAATAATAAAAATAAAACCCGTGAATAAATTTAAGGCCGCTGTTAATGCGGCAGCTTGGCTAATATCAAGGGCGAGTAATACAAATACCCATACTGCAGCGCCTAGGCCAGCACCAATATAATCAGCGCCATAAATAGTGCCTAAGTTGTGTTCTAAATGTTTTTGATGCAAAGACTCGCGAATACGAGCAATGAGTGGGATTTCCATACCAATGAAAAACCCTAATAGTAAACCGAAAAAATAAGGACTATTAAAGGTTAAATGACTCAACTGCTTAAATAAGCCGCCGCGCGGCATGGCATCAGGTGGTAAATTAAAGGTATCGGCTAGCATTTGCGGTAATAACTGTGAAAAAGCAATTAAACCGCCAATAATTAAAATGGCGCTACTGCCTAATATAGCAATAATTAACTCTAAATAAACAAAACCTTGAAAAGCATCTTTAATTTTACGTGCAGCAAACGCACCTAAACCCATGGCGACAATCATTAAGCCGATCATCGCATAAATAGTGCTTTCCATAATGCCTAGTACGCGACCAGCGTAATGAGAAAGTAAATATTCGTATATTAAACCGCAACCTGCGAGGATCGCCATCGTTAAAATTAATTGAATATCAGCAAGAAATAAGCGCATTTTTTTTGAAAGTATGGTGTTTGAGAGCATGAGTTCTGATTGTTAGGTTGAAAATAGCGAGAAGTGCTTCTCGCTAATACAAGAAAGTTTTATGCTGTAATAGCTAAGCCATTAATGCGGTAAGAATTAAAGCTATACCTATGCTGGTAGCCATTTCAATACTCGCAACACCAATATTATGCTGTTCATCTACTTCTTCAACCAAATTAATGCCCCATAATACAATGCGTTTGGCAATCGCCGTTAGTATGCTTACTAAAAAGGTCATTACGACAGCAAAAATTAACCAACCAATTAAAGCTTGAACTAAAGTTGCTGGATCATAATCAAAAAAGTGGCTGGCTGCGGTAACTGCAAGAGCGGTACTGATTAACTGTCCAGAATAACGAATGGCTAGCGCTTGTTGGCCTTCAATAAAGGCATTTTGTAAACATTTTCCTTGGTTATTTTTGGCAAAGGTACGTTCGCGAATACGAGTAACAATAACAAGCATTGCTTGTGAAATAATAAAGCCGCAGGTAATGGCGATGAAGGTATTGATATCTAAACCATCAACCCAAAGTAATACTGCACGTACCACAATTGCGGTGGCAATAGCGCCTGCGGCATCAACAAGACCAACGCTAATGTTTTGTTCTTTTATTAAAGCGGTTTTGTGTAGTTTATTTAAGGCTAATTTGTCATGCGCTATACGGCCAATTTTTATCAATATTAAACCAAATACACCATAAGCAAGCATACCAATAGCTTCATCGGTTAAACTGCTTGCTGCTTCACCTGCTATTGCACCAGTAAGTACTATGGATAATGCGAAAATGCTACCGGCTAAGCTAATACCAAAAGCAAAATTGTCATGCTTTGCTAACTCTTCTGTGGTGTTTACTTTGGCTGATATGCCTGAAATAAAGCGCATAGTGCCAAGCAAGGCGATAGCAATAACTATGTCTAATGCAAGGTATGATAATAATTGTTGATCAAATGAAATCACGTTAAGTAATTTGTCCATAATTTTTCCTGTATTCTCGCTATATCTATCTGTAAATTAATCGTTATTAAAGTTATTTACCGCGTCTAAAACCGCGAGAAGTTGATGTTCGGCTGTTTCTAAAGCTGGCGTTCTTGTTTCGAGATGTATTTCTTGAAGAGCGAGCATATTTACTTTTACTGCTATTGGCGCGAAAGCGATTAGCGCTTTTTTGTGCGCTTTTGCTTTGTCCCGATAAGCTTGTTGCACCACTTCTATTTTTTGCATAAGGACTAGTAAATTTTTGTCCTCGATTGGCAAATGATTTACGAGTGCGAGTTTCTAATTTTGTTTGCTTTTTTAATTGGCTAGGTGAGCTATAACGACTGCGGCCATAATCATTGTAATAGCTATAATTACGATGTCGTCCCCAATCATTATAATAAACAGGGCGTCCCATCATGTTGCCAAACATTGAATACATACCATACCATGCCCAAAAAGACATACCATTACTGCCTGTTGTCCAATGCCCATAACTCGGATTACCGACTAACTGTTCACCTGTGCCAAAATCTTGCGCATTATTAGCACGTTCACTTTGTGCTTTAGATAAAGCATTCACCCGCGGTAATTTACCGTCCGACATATCAGCTAAAACATTTAATGGATCGCTTAATGCATCTGAATATAAAACAGGATCCGCCGCTTGATAAATATTTAGTAATTCGTTAAATCTTGCTTTATTACTTGCAAACATTTGCGGTTGATTTTTTACGGTGTTTAATCGTTCAACTAAGGCTTTATACATCGGCCCTTGAGGCGTAGCATCTTTTTTAAATTCGTTAATTAGTGGTGCTAAATCAGGTTTTAGCTGTTTAACTTTTTCAGCATATTGTTTGATCAAATTAGCATTTCGCACCTGACCATTATTTAAAGCGTCAGCCAATAGCTCAATACGTTGCTGTGTTATAGGGATTTGTTGCTCTATCTGTTCCTTTATCGGATCACTACAGGCTGTTAAAAACAGTAATAGGGTAATAAAGGTCAAGCTAAGTCGTTGCATTTTTGCCATAATGTCCTTCATAGACAATGATATTTAACACTAAGTTAATATTAATAGCATTGTAGACATAATATGTCTACTTTTGCGCACATAGTTAGTGAAAAATGTGTAAGTAAGTTTTAATGTTCGAGATGATAATATAGCAAAGGTAGCCAATAAAGTGACTCATATTATGACTTCTAAACAGACTTTTTTAGAATTATCTCGTTGTTGTCAGCAACACTGGCAGCATTTTAGCGAACAGCATGCTGATAAAGTGGCTATTTTATCAGCAAAGCCGTTGGCTGATTTTAAACAAGCATTATCATTAAGTGATTTTATTTTTAAAAGTACTTGTCAATATCCAGACTTAATCGTTGATTTATTTGCCTCTGAATTTGTTTATCAACAGTCATTACCTAACTATGAGCAGCAATTAACACAAGCACTCGATGGCTGTTCTTCTGAACAGCAACTACATAAAATTTTACGGCAATTTCGTACCATTCAAATGGTCAATATTGCGGTGGCAGATTTGGTGTTAAATATTGACCTTGAACAATCATTATTACGTTTATCAACGCTTGCCGATACATTGATAATAGCAGCATTACATTGGTTAACTGCATTTTGTCAGCAGCAATGGGGACAACCGCAAAATGCTAACGGTGAAGAAATGCCTTTATTGGTTTATGGTATGGGCAAGTTAGGCGGTAAAGAATTAAATTTTTCATCAGATATTGATCTTATTTTTGTTTATCCACAAGCAGGGCAAACGGTTGGTGCACGTCGCAATATTGAAAACCAACAATTTTTTATTCGTTTAGCACAAAAACTAATTGCAGCATTAGATACAGTTACCGCCGATGGTTTTGTTTACCGTGTTGATATGCGCCTTAGGCCTTTTGGTGATAGCGGTCCGTTAGTCTTAACTTTTAATGCGATGGAAGACTATTATCAAGAACAAGGGCGTGATTGGGAACGCTATGCCATGCTCAAAGCGCGCTTAATAGGTAATAGTGCTTATCATGGTCAGTTATCGAGTATGTTACGACCTTTTGTTTATCGACGTTATATTGATTTTAGTGTGATTGACAGTTTGCGTCGCATGAAAATGATGATCGCTCAAGAAGTACGCCGTAAACAGCTAAAAAATAATATTAAATTAGGTGCTGGCGGTATTCGTGAAATCGAATTTATTGTTCAGGTATTTCAACTTATTCGCGGCGGGCGCATTAAAGCTTTGCAACAGCGTAGCTTGTTAACTGTATTACCATTATTGGTTCAGCATCAAGTGATTAGTGTCGAAAGCAGCCAAGTGTTAATACAGGCTTATTGTTTTTTACGTCGAGTTGAAAATATTATTCAGGCACTTGATGATAAACAAACACAAATGTTACCTGACAATCCTCTTGATCAACAACGCATATTACATATTTTAAACATTAACACGTGGGCTGATTTTTTAATATTGCTTGAACAGCATATGCAGGCTGTTCATGCTGAATTTAAAGAATTAATCGGGGAAGAGAACCCTAATCATCAGGCGAAAGATCAGTCATGGCAAGTCTGCTGGAATTTACTCAGTCAACAGCAAACGAGTGCAGAAAATAGTTATGATGAGCAATGCCTAACAAAAATAAAAAAATTAGCGCCTAACTGGCAAGCAAAAAACGTATTGAATGCACTGCTTGATTTTAATCTTGAAGTGACTAAACGTGGTATTGGTCGTCGCGGTCGGCAAATATTAGACAAACTTATTCCTTTATTAATGTGGTATTTAAGTACTGAAAACCATGATGAGAAAACCTTAGCAAGAGTTTTGTTAGTCTTAACTAAAATTGCCTCGCGTACTACCTATTTAGAACTGCTTTATGAAAATGAAGGCGCGCTTAAACAACTTAATCGTTTGTGTGCGGCTAGCGCTTGGTTAGCTGAATATATTGCTAAATATCCAATATTGTTAGATGAATTAATCGATCCTAAATTACTACATAATCCGCCTAAATTAACAGATTATGCGTTGGAATTACGCGAAGCAATGTTACGCGTTCCTGATGATGATTTAGAAGCACAAATGCAAACATTACGACAATTTAAGCAGGTACAACACTTACGTATTGCCGCAGGTGATATTGTTGGGGTACTTCCTTTAGTTAAAGTAAGCGATCACTTAACGGCATTGGCACAAGCGATTATAGCCGAAGTTATAAGCCTTGCTTGGCAGCAAGTCACTGCCCGATTTGGCAAGCCCAAGTCATTGCAAGGACAAGACCACAAAGGCTTTGCTGTATTAGGTTATGGTAAAATGGGCGGATTTGAGCTTGGTTATAGCTCAGATTTAGATTTAGTGTTTGTGCATGACAGTAAAGAAAATGATGTAACCGATGGCGATGAACAAGGGTTAAAGACGGTTTCGGCCAGCCATTTTTATGGCAAATTAGCCCAACGTATTATGCATATTTTTAATACTCGAATGAGTAATGGTATTTTATATGAATTAGATATGCGTTTGCGTCCTTCTGGTAACTCGGGAGTATTAGTCGTGCATATTAATACTTTTGCTCAATATCAATTACAAGATGCTTGGACATGGGAGCATCAAGCTTTAGTTCGCGCACGTGCAGTTTATGGTCATTCAAGTATTAGCGAACGCTTTACGACTATTCGTCAGCAAGTATTAACGCAAGCGAGAGATGAAGAAACATTGAAACAAGAAGTCAGCACAATGCGTACAAAAATGCGTAATCATTTAGATAAAACGAGCGCTGATTATTTTGATATTAAGCAAGGAGTTGGTGGTTTAGTTGATATAGAGTTTTTAGTGCAGTATTTAGTGCTAGATTACGCGCATCAGTTTCCAAGTATTATTAACTATTGTGATAATTTAAGTATATTAACGCAGTTAAAAAAATTCAGCATTATTGATGAACTAATGCACCAACAATTAAGCGAATGTTATATTGCTCTTAGAAATTTAGTTCATCGGTCAACATTACAAAATAAAATAGCAATACTTGATAAAAATATGTGTAAAGAAGTTAGCCAAGTAGGTAAATTATATCAACAATTTTTAGGCTAGCTTTATACCCTATTATTAGTTAGTACGACGAACCTTTTAATAAAATACATTGTTTATCTAAATACTTATTATGGTATTCAATAAAGACTAAAGCTCGATGTTTGTAACAAAAATAAGTAAAGACTCCACCAGGAAAATGTCCGTTTAGCGCTTTCCCTATTTGATAAGCCATTTTAAATAAACCTTTATTAATACGAAATGGGTCTTTAACTAAGAGATCGCGATTAAGTCGCCAAATTACCTCTAATTTATCTTTTTTCGCATATTCACTTATTTTTTGATAAAGGGTTTGCCCTTCTCTAAATACATATGATTTTTTAGTCCCTTTCCACTTTTTAGGTAAAGGTCGCGTAACCATACGTCGTGCTTCCATAAATTTTTTTAAATCGTCTTTAGGAACAGGTAGATATACTACGCCATTAACAATTTTAGGACCATCCCCCTTTTCAGGGTTTATGCTGGCATAAAATCGTGACAATCCTGCTGCGGCCGCATTTTTAGAATAACTTTTTACTTTTGTTTCTGGTTTAGCTGGCGCTTCTGTTTGACTTGAATTATTAGTGGTATCATCTTTTTTTACTAGAGTAGTCGTATTATTTTTATCAACTTGTGCTGCTGTTTCATTACCCATTAAACTGTTGTTAAACGATATTAAATAATCTATATTTAAAAATACCGTCAGTGCTAATCCAACAATAATTATAGCGATTACTATTCTTTTGACCCAAAAATTCATGACATGATCCGTCCTATCGCAATATCAATAAATAAATGTCCTACTTACAGAGTAAATATTTGTTCACTCACTTATTTGTATTCATTTGTTTTGATACTAGCTTACTGAAAACCCTTTATTTATACAATGATGGATCATCTTTATTTGGTCGAGTTTTAAAGCGGCGATGTAACCACATATATTGTTCAGGTTTTTGCATTATGGCTTTTTCTAATGCTTGATTCACTCGAATTAAATCATTTTTATCATTATCCGTCGGGAAATTATCTAAAGCGGGTGTTATTTCAATAGTATAGCCACTATTGTCATCATTTCTTGTGGGTATGATCATAAAAGACAAGACATCAGGCTGGCGAGCAAAAATTAAAGTACCAGTCGTCGTCGCCGTTTCTTTAACGGCAAAAAAAGGCACAAATAAACTACGTTTACGGCCATAATCTTGATCGGGTAAATAAACACACGTTTCACCATCGGCTAACGCATCAATTAGGCCTTTGACATCACGTTTGTCTAGCATATACTTATTCGAACGTCCTCGACCTCTAAACTGAAAATATTCCATTAATTCATTATTATGTGGACGATAAAATACTACCATCGGGTTATTGCAGCCCATACCGCGACAATTTAATTCAACCGTTAAATAATGCATACCTAGTAAAAATATTTTTTTGCCATCGTGTTTTGCTTGTTCTAAATGCTCTAAACCTTTAACCTTCACTTTACGTTTTATACGCCAATCAGGCCACCACCAGCCCATGCCTGTTTCAAATAACGCAATGCCTGTATTTTCAAAATTTTTCTTAAGCATTTGTTGATGTTGTTGATCCGTCTTATCAGGAAAGCAAAGTTGTAAATTACGTGATGCCACCTCTTTACGGCTGCCGCCTATTTTTAAAAATAAACGCCCGAGCAGTCGACCTAAAAACAATTGCCATTTATAGGGAAACCACGAAATACTATAAAGAATAAAGACACTTAACCACGTTAACCAGTATTTAGGAAGGAGAAAAGAGGCTTTGAAATTAGGTTGTAATACTTTGTTTTTGCTCACAGTATGCTGTCAACTTTAGTAATTGTGTTAGAATTAACGCTATTATATCTTTTCTGGGCCTTAGGATGAAAGTAGAACTTCCCATTTTTGCAAATGCTAGTATATTAATTGTTGGTGATATTATGTTAGACAGGTATTGGAGCGGTACTACTCAACGTATTTCGCCAGAGGCACCTGTGCCTGTGGTGTGTATTAATAGTGATGAAGACAGACCCGGCGGTGCCGCCAATGTTGCGCTAAATATTGCTTCACTTGGCGGTAAAAGTACCTTAATTGGTATAACTGGTAAAGATCAAGCCAGTGACGTGCTAACGACTAAATTGCAAGCAATGAATATTCAGTGTGATTTCGTTCAACAAGGTCATATTCCTACTATTACTAAATTAAGAATAATGAGTCGTAACCAGCAACTTATCCGTCTAGATTTTGAAGAGTCACTACACAGTATTGATAAAACAAGCTTAGCGCAACAAGTTGAACAACATATTGCAGAGCATCAACTATTGGTACTGTCAGATTACGATAAGGGTACGTTATCCAATATAGAAGCGTTAATCATTATTGCCAAAAAAAATAATGTACCTGTGGTTATAGATCCTAAAGGTCATGATTTTAGTCGTTACCGTGGCGCGACGTTATTAACGCCTAATATGTCAGAATTTGAAGCGGTTGTCGGTACTTGTCATAGCGAAGTTGAATTAGTAAAAAAAGGACAAGCATTATTAACTGAACTTGATTTGGCCGCCTTGTTAATTACTCGCTCTGAACATGGCATGACTTTACTACGTAAAAATCAACAAGAACTACATTTACCCACCCAAGCTAAAGAAGTTTTTGATGTTACGGGAGCTGGTGATACGGTTATTGCTACCTTAGCATTAGCGATTGCAGCAGAATCTTCATTTTCTCAAGCTAGCGCTTTAGCGAATATTGCCGCTGGCGTGGTGGTGGGTAAAATTGGTACTTCAACTGTTAGTGAAGCAGAATTATTAGCACAAATTTATTCAGAGCAAGAAAGTGGTTTTGGTGCCTTGAGTGAAGAACAATTAAAAATAGCGGTTGAGCTTGCTAAGGCTCGCGGCGAAAAAATTGTGATGACCAATGGTTGTTTTGATTTACTACATGCAGGTCATGTTTCTTATTTAGCAAATGCTAAAAAATTAGGCACACGTTTAATTGTTGCTGTAAATAATGATGCTTCAGTCACTCGTTTAAAAGGGGCTGGACGTCCTGTAAACCCTGTTGATAGACGTATGGCGGTGTTAGCAGGTTTAGGCGCTGTTGACTGGGTGGTTGATTTTAGTGAAGATACTCCGCAGCGTTTAATTGCTAATACTTTGCCTGATGTGTTAGTTAAAGGAGGTGATTATCAAGTGGATGAAATTGCTGGTGGACAAGAAGTGTTAGCTAATGGTGGTGAAGTTAAAGTTTTAAATTTTGAAGAAGGTGTTTCAACCACCGAAATTATTAATACCATTCGATTAGATGATTGATAAGGGTTGAATTTAGTAAATAAAAAGTAGGCACTTTGCCTACCTTTTATTGTAATTCAACTTAGCTAATTCGACTTAGGTTACTCGACTTAGGTTACTCGACCTAGCTCGACTTGTTTTAGCTCGATGTAATCTTGACGAATATTAGGTTTTTTTAATTAGCACAAATTACTTCATTAAGCCTTTATTAATATCGACAATATCTTGATCTGAAATCATGCCACCTGCACGTTTTAATGCTAATATTGCTTGAATGTAACCATAACGTGTTGACGATAAGTTACGTTTAGCATTATATAAATTACGGGTACTATTTAACACATCAACAATGGTACGTGTCCCTACATCAAAGCCAGCTTCCGTTGCTTGTAAGGCACTTTCGGCACTAATCACCGATTGATTTAAGGCTATAATACCCGCAATAGATGCACGTACTGCATTAAAAGCATTACGCGTATTACGTACCACATTACGGTGGGTAAAGACTAAGTCTTGACTCGAAGCAACATAATTTTGTTGTGCTTGACGTACTAAGCTTGAAGTCGCACCGCCAGAATAAATGGGAACTGTTAACGTTATACCGACTGATTTATTGTCATAATATGGCGTATAAGGGAATTTTTTGCTACCACCAACACCTGAAAAAGTCGGTTTTGATTTTGAACTGCCAAGAGATCCATTTAAGTCTAAAGTTGGGTAATGTCCAGATTGAGCTATATTTATATTTTCTTTTGCAATATCAACTGCGACTTTTTGCGCAATTAATTCTAAGCTTTTGCCCTCTGCTATCTTTTGCCATTCGTCTGCGCTATTAGGCACTGGAGTTGTTGTGCTAAAACTTTTTGTATTTAAGATATTCAAGTGCTGAGGATAGCGATTAGTTATTGTTCGTAAAGCCTCTTCGTTATTATACACTTCATTTTCTGCTTTAATAACACTAGCTCTAGCATTGTCAAATTGTGCTTGCGCTTCGTGTACGTCGGTAATCGCTATTAAACCAACAGCAAACCGCTGTTTGGTTTGTTCTAATTGACGTGCTATTGCTTTTTGTTCGGCTTTCGCAAACTCTAAATCATCTTTGGCTCGTAATACGGCAAAGTATGCATTGGTCACACGTATAATTAAATCTTGTTTGGCTAAACGATAGTTTAAATCACTTTGATGCGCAGCTTTTTTTGCATTACTCATACGTAACCATGAATCATGGTGATAAAGCTCCATACTCAACTTAGCACCATAATTAATTATATCCTCATCACTTGTGACAATACCACCAACAGGAGCTATAGTATCAAAAGATGTTTGATAGTTTGTTGATTCTCTAGAGTTTTTGCTGTAACCAGCAGAAGCACCTATATGCGGCAATAAAGCTGCCATCGCTTGATCTATACCTTCTTTTTGTGCATTGGCTTGTGCTTGTGCTTTTTGTACGGTTGGATCAGCTTGTAATGCTTGCTGATATACTTCAGCTAAGTTTTCGGCGTATAAATTACTGCTGGCGCTGGCTAAAACAACACCAATAAGCAAAGATGTTAATGATTTTTTCATAAGTGAGAAATTCCTTTAAATGTGCATACTATAATTAAGCTTTTATTGATTAAAGGTCAATCAAATACACATTGACCTTTAAATAAATTTATTGTTTTAGACAGTTTAAATTAATTTACTGTTTAACTTTATATTTGAGTGTAACAAAATATTGGTAAGAAAGAATAATTGAGTATTTAAAAATAACATTAGTAAACTCTAATGTTAACAAAAAATAAGCTATATATAAAGGAGAATATCGTGTCTATAGATACATTTACCCGTAGTGATGTAAAAGTAATCGCAAAAAAATGTTGTTACCAAGGTTTTTTTACTATTGATGAATATCAATTACAGCATAAATTATATCAAGGGGGTTATAGTAAAATATTAACCCGAGAAATATTTGAGCGTGGTGATGCCGTCGTATTAATGCCGTATGACGTTAAAAATGATAATTTAATTTTTGTCACTCAATTTCGTGCTGGCGCATTAAGGTTGGCTAACGAAAACAAAGAGCAGTCGCCGTGGTTAATTGAGTTTATTGCGGGTATGTTTAATGAAAACGAAAACCCCATAGATGTTGCTATTAGAGAAGCAAAAGAAGAAGCTAATTTAATTATTGATGCCGCCAATATCAGCCCAATTATGCAATATTTATCAAGCCCCGGTGGCACAACTGAAAATATTCATCTTTATTTGGGCTTAGTCAATAGCTTAGATGAACAAGGTAAACCTATTACAGGTTATTATGGGTTAGCTGAAGAAGGTGAAGATATTCTAGTGTCAGTAATGTCACGCGTTGAAGCGATGCAATGGTTAGCGCAAGGTAAAATTAATAACGCTGCAACCGTTATTGGGCTACAATGGTTGCAATTAAATTATCAACAGTTACAAGCTAAGCAACAATAAATTAGTACGGCTTAAATTCAATGTTATTAGGTAAAAAATGCGTTTAAATCACTCAACAACTAGCATTAAAAAATATCGGCCAAAGTTGCCTGATTTAATGCAACTGTGTGAATGTAATTATTTATTAATGTGTAAATTATTATTGGGACGAAATCAGTTTATTAAACCACATAATAAAGAGCAGGGCGAAACAGAAGAAGTTGGCGATACATACCACTTTTTTATTTCTGAGCAGCTGGCTTACACTATTTTAGTGAAAGAAGTTACGCGTTATACTACGTTGGTTTACATTTCTCAAAACCAAGCCATAAATGCAGACGCTAATTTTAAATCAATATTGTCACCTACAATGCACATTCGTTTATACCATGATGCACGAATGGCTGAAGTAAATAGTAGTCAAAATATTCGCTGGATAAAGCCACGTTATGATTATCCCAATAAAAAAATGCACTTACCCGATGAAAAACAACAAATAAACCAGTTTTTAAAAGAGTGGTTGCAGCTTTGTTTACGACAAGGTCAGGTACAAGTAAACTTTTTAAATAACGATTTAATGGATGAATCTTAATTGTTAGCAGAAAAACTAGCCACAGAAATAGTTATCGCCCAATTTACTGATTGTCACTTGTTTGCCGATATTAATAAATTACACCACGGTGCCAATGTTTATCAAAATTTACAAAAAGTACTGACGGCAATAGCGCAAGATACAAGTATTGATATACTCGTGTTTACAGGAGATTTAACTCAAGATCATAGTGAACAATCTTATCTTAATTTTGTGCAAGCGTTAAATTTAGCGAATATTAAAAAGCCCGTTTATTTTTTAGCAGGCAATCATGACGAATTTGATTTGTTAAAAAAACACTTAAATCATGCTCCCTTTACAACGCAAAATTTCATAGAAAATACCCATTGGCAAATTGCTTTACTTAATACTAAAAGTGCCACTCCAGCAGGTTTTGTTAGTGAAAAAAGCTTACAACAGTTAGCCAAAAATATTGATCCTAGCAAAAAGCAGCTGCTATTTACTCATCATCATCCCATTGATGTAAATTATTTTATTGATAAACATGGTTTAACTAATAAACCTGCACTTTGGCAAGTGTTGGAAAAACTACCATCAATAACAGCCATAGCTTGCGGTCATGTGCATCGAGCGTTAGATTTAGTGCAAAAAATTAATGATAAAACAATACAAGTGCTAACTTGCCCTGCAACGTCTATTCAATTTGATCCTCAAGCCAAAACCGTTAAAGCATTAGCCGCAACAACGGGGCAAGGTATTGGTTATCGACGAATAAACTTACATAAAGAGGGGTATTTAACGACGCAGGTGATTTTTTGTTAAAAAGCTTTGCGATAAAATAGAGTACAAATCAATGATGAAGTGTTAAATTATCAATAAGCGATCAATAAATATTAAAATAACCACTTATTGATGTAAAACAGTGGTGAATGTAGCTTTATTAACAAAGCTCTTTATAAAAGCTACATCATACCTAATAATAACTAAATAGACGAAAATAACTGTTATGACTGACCAATATAATTCTGAATCCATTGAAGTACTTAGTGGCCTAGAGCCTGTTCGCCGCCGTCCAGGAATGTACACCGATACCACACGCCCTAATCATTTAGGGCAAGAAGTAATTGATAACTCGGTTGATGAAGCATTGGCGGGTTACGCACAAAATATTTCTGTTATTTTAGACAAAGATCAATCGTTAGAAATTATTGATGACGGTCGTGGTATGCCAATAGATATTCATCCTGAAGAAGGCGTGTCAGGGGTTGAACTTATCTTTTGTAAATTACACGCAGGTGGTAAATTTTCAAATAAAAATTACCAATTTTCAGGTGGTTTACATGGTGTTGGTATTTCAGTTGTTAATGCGTTATCAACTCGCGTTGATGTTACCATTCGTCGTGATAGCAAAGTCCATGAAATAGCCTTTGAACATGGTGAAAAAGTAGAAGAATTACATCAAACAGGTACAGTAGGACGTCGTAATACCGGCACACGAGTTAAATTTTGGCCTGATCCTAGTTATTTTGATTCAGCAAAGTTTTCAGTATTAAAACTAACCCATTTATTAAAAGCCAAAGCGGTTTTATGTCCGGGATTAACCATTAAATTTCATGATAAAAATGAAGATAAAAAATATCAATGGTGCTATCAAGATGGTTTAGAAGATTATTTAAAAGAATCAGTTAAAGGGTATGAATGTTTACCTAAAAATCCCTTTGTTGGCAGTTTTTCATCTCAGCAAGAAGCTGCTGATTGGGCTATAACATGGCTACCTGAAGGCGGTGAAGGTATTGGTGAAAGTTATGTAAACCTAATACCAACCATTGCTGGTGGTACGCACGTTAATGGTTTACGCCAAGGTTTACTCGAATCAATGCGTGAATTTTGTGAGTTTCGCAACTTAATTCCACGCGGTGTTAAATTAATACCTGATGATATTTGGGACAAATGTAGCTATATATTATCGGTAAAAATGCAAGACCCACAATTTGCAGGACAAACCAAAGAACGCTTATCATCACGCCAATGTGCCGCATTTGTCACGGGTGTGGTAAAAGACGCTTTTAGTTTATGGCTAAATGAACATACTGATATTGCCGAAGCCTTAGCTGAATTTTGTATTAGCAACGCGCAAAAACGTATGCGCGCCAGTAAAAAAGTGGTGCGTAAAAAAATCACCTCAGGTCCGGCATTACCTGGTAAATTAACCGATTGTGGTAGCCAAGATTTAACCCGCACCGAACTCTTTTTAGTAGAAGGTGACTCCGCAGGCGGTAGTGCTAAACAGGCGCGCGACCGAGAATTTCAAGCAATAATGCCGCTACGCGGTAAAATCTTAAATACTTGGGAAGTTGACTCAGGGCAAATTCTTGCCTCGCAAGAAGTTCATGATATTTCAGTGGCACTGGGTATAGATCCTGACAGTGATGATTTATCTGAATTACGCTATGGTAAAATATGTATTCTTGCCGATGCTGACTCCGATGGACTACATATTGCCACCTTATTATGTGCGTTATTTACCCAACACTTTTTACCGTTAGTGCAGCAAGGCCATGTTTATGTTGCCATGCCACCGCTATATCGTATTGATATTGGCAAAGAAGTCTTTTACGCATTAGACGAAAATGAAAAGGACGGTATTTTAGACCGCATTGAAGCCGAGAAAAAACGCGGTAAAGTTAACGTACAACGCTTTAAAGGCTTAGGTGAGATGAATCCTCTGCAGTTACGTGAAACCACTATGGATCCTAATACCCGTCGTTTAGTGCAATTAACGGCTACCGATGAGGAACATGATCAAACTATAGAAATGATGGATATGTTGTTGTCGAAAAAGCGCAGCGGTGATCGTAAAGAATGGTTACAAACCAAAGGTAATTTAGCGCAAATAGAACTGTAGAATAAAGTGTAAGCTGTCAAAAATAAAATAATCGTTGTCAAAATAAACGGTTATAAGCAAATTAAAGCACAGGTGCTTATGTTTACTTTTTTTTACCAACAAGTGATTTATTTATTATGTGTGCACAACAAAACAAAAGCACATATTGTAGCTGTTACACTGAACGATTAATTTTCTTATAACTGTGCCCAATAATGCAAATTAGATTAAAACACCATTATTGACATAATTAAGGAGATTACTTTACTCGCTATATTTACAAAAATGCTTAATAAGTAAAACACAAATCATTGAGCATCTAACGCCGTTTTAAGTGGCAAAAATGGTTTGCTATAATGCGAAGCATGTGCACAGCAAACTCTTTTTTGTCCATCTTGAAAACACTTGTATGGATAATACATCCATATTTTTATTCTTTTTAATACCATATATGGACCCTCTCCGATTGCAAGACAATTTAAATCGTTGAAATAGAGTGCATTGCAGCCATATATTCGTAAATACCTAACCAACCACCTTATTGATATTCCAAGGTAGTAATGATTCAATATTTTCAACAGTTTCCGCTTGGGGCAATAGCGTAAAGACAGTTTTTAAATAAGCTGACGGCTCTAGGTTATTCGCTT
>WGGB01000028.1 GCA_015491935.1 Alteromonadaceae bacterium | reverse complement strand
TGATTTATGGACACATTTTAAAGAAAGTTACTATAAATTTACGGATAAAAATATTAAAGATAATGCCGAGTATCAGCCTACTTGCTGTAATAACCCACCGCCAGCCGTAAAACGAAAGCTTAAATAAGTTTTCTTTTAAAAAGTACACAAAATGCTTGCAATGGAGTTAACTCCAACTTTTATACTCTGGTTATTGAGAGTAGATAATTAGAGTATAAAAGTAATAATGGTTAATTTTATAAGATTTAAAATTTTATTATGTCAGTGTCAATTTAGCCAATTAGCGCCCTTATATAATTTAACAATTAAGCAAGTTAAATATAAATATGACGGTCTACTTGTTCAACGAGTATTGTTAGCATTAGTCGTTAGTCTTGTTGCTATAACTAGCCGTGCTTATGCACACGATCCTATTTTTTCTCCTGGTCCTCATGTGTTGTTTAAAGACGGTATTGAAGTGCATGGTAATGTGACTCAAGCTAAAGCTGGAAAAGAGAAAAGCACCTCGTATGCCACTGAACTTAAGTATGGTTTAACGGGAGATTGGGTTGCTGGTGTTGAATTACCATATCAGCATTTTTCTAATAACGAACAAAGTGTATCTGCACTGGGTGATACGAGTTTATTTACTAAATATCGTTTTTGGCGAAATGATACCTTAGGCCGACAAGAAACCGCGGCGCTATTAGCTAAAGTAAAATTAAATACGAGTAGTAATGAATTAAGCACCAATTCAGTCGATAGTATTATTGGGTTAACTTATGGGCTTGAAAGTATTAAATGGTATCGTTGGGCAAGTATTCGTCAACGCTTTAATGGCAATATTAATAAAGGGCAATTAGGTAATTTACAACGAGGCAATAAAACTTTAATTGATTTTGTTATAGGTTATAGGCCTCAACTTAATGGCTATCGTGATCCCGACATGGTTTATATGCTTGAGCTTAATACTGAATTTAGCCAACACAGTAAAGTTAATAATAAATCACTAGTGAATAGTGGTGGTGGGCAAGCATTTATTTCCCCTGGTTTTATGTGGACATTACGTAATATGGCCATAAAAGGTGGAGTACAGTTGCCTATTTATCATGACTTAAATGGTAGCCAACAAAAAAGTGATTATCGTTTTAAATTATCAATTGAATGGCATTTGTAGCAAATGATAAGCAAAGTGACATTTTATCGGGATAATTTGATCTTAGTTGTATTTTTTTACATTGTAAATAGTGGAGAATGAAATGAAAAAAGTAAATTTATTGCTAGGTACTGTACTCGCTAGTTTAGTGCTTTCTTTTACCAGTTTGGCAGGTGAAACCACATCAGCACAAGAAAAAGTCGAGCATAAAACAGCCCAAACATCGTCGTTAAATAAAGTGATCTCGACGTTAAATAATTTTGAAATTCGCGCTGACGGTTTAGCTTGTCCTTATTGTGCTTATGGTATTGAGAAAAAATTTAAAGCCATTAAAGGGGTTAAAAATATTGATGTTGATTTGAAAAAAGGACTCGTTAAGGTGAGCACAGAAAAAAGTGTTAAATTTAATGAAAAACAATTATCGACATTATTTTCAGATTCAGGTTTTACTTATCGCAGTATAAAACAAGTAAAAGAGTAATATTAATGAAAAGTCATGTAGTTAAAGAAAATCTGATCAAAACAGGCGCTTATAAACATAAACGCGAGTCAAAAGTTACTTGGTTAGCCTTGTTTACCACCTCAGGTACTTTGGTGTGTTGTGCAATTCCTATTACGTTAGTGACTCTAGGAATGGGAGCAACGGTAGCCTCTATGGTGAGTACCTTTCCTTTTTTGATCACTTTAAGTGCGCACAAACCATGGGTGTTTGGTGTTTCAGCACTACTTTTAGCTATTTCTGGTTATATGATGTATCGACCCAATAGAGCTTGCCCAAGTGATCCACAATTAGGGGCTTTATGTGCAAAAAGTCATCGCTGGAATAAAATAATTTTTTGGTTATCGTTAAGCTTATGGGGAATTGGTTTTTTTGCCGCGTTTTTAGCACTACCGATACAAATATGGTTTGAACATTAATGCTAGCACAAGAACAAAAACCAACACTAATTGTCGTTGAGGTATTTTCTGCTTCGGCTTGTAATCGCTGTGTCAAAGCTAAGCAAGAAATTGTTCAATTAGTTGAACAATTAAATCAAGATTTAGATTTAACCAATAGGAATAAAACAAGGATGATCCGCTATCAAGACATTGATGTTGTTGAAAATGTTGATAGAGCGGTTGCGCTGGGCATATTAAGTACACCAAGCATAGTGATTAATGATCAGCTTATTTATACTAATATGCCGCCAATGAGTGACTTAAAAGCCAAGCTATTACAGTTGATTTCATTATTGCTAGCAACAGGTGAAACCAACCATGATAAAAATTAGTAAAGTCACTCAATTATTAAATCTTAGTGCCGACACTTTACGTTACTATGAAAAAATAAAATTGTTGCCACCCATTGCGCGAACATCATCAGGTATTCGCTTGTATAGTGATAAAAATCTTTCACAAATAAAGTTTATTAAACGCGCACAAACTATGGGTTTTAGCCTAGCTGAAATTGCGCAGTTATTAGAATTTAGAAAATCTCCACAACAAGCAAAGCCTGAAGTGCGCTTGTTAGCCAAAGAAAAATTAACTGAAATTGAACTGCGCGTAAAAACTCTGCACAGCCTACAAAATGAATTAACCTTACTTATTAATTTATGCAGCCAAAGTGAAGGCGGTTGCCCCATCATTGATGGTCTTGAAAATAAAAATACTCCCTCTAAATAATTTATTTTTTATTAGTTTTTAGTTTTCGCCAATTCAAGCATAAAAACAATAAAAGATGTTTACATATAAAAAAACATATATATAATATATGTAATCTAGAATGTTATGTATATAAATTATTATGTCTGCAACTCAAAAAACATCAGCTAACGAAATCAACGAAC
>WGGB01000027.1 GCA_015491935.1 Alteromonadaceae bacterium | reverse complement strand
TTCTAAATTAACGCCGCTGTCTTTTATCCAACCGTGGGTAGGTAATGTTTTATTACCCTTTTCGTCAATTTTTATATCGAGGGCGAGCACTATTTTTTCACGGCCATATTTGGCTAGCCATGCTTGCACTAATTCGGGGTGTTTAATGGCAAGCGAACCAATCACCACACGATCTGCACCTAACTCAAGTAGCTGTATAACATCTTCTTCACAGCGAATACCACCACCTACTTGAATAATCATGCTTGGGTGCGGCATTAATGTTTTCAGCGTTGTTAATTGACGTTTAGTGCTGTCTTTCGCACCATCTAAATCAACAAAGTGCATTACCGTTGCGCCCGCTTCAGCATAAGCTTGTTGACGTTGTTGTGGCGTGGTTTGGTAATTGGTTTTTTGCTGGTAATCGCCTTGAAATAAGCGAACAACTTCGCCATCGATTAAGTCTATTGCAGGGATCATCATGATTTGCCACTCCAAATGGCGCTATTTTTTGCGCCTACTGTTTCAAAAGTACTCATTTATAGTCATAAACTCCGTGCTTTTTCATTGTAGCCACTTCAAATATCATCCATTTGATCGTGGCAATGAAAATATTATAAATTTAAAAAGTTTTTAATTATTTGACTGCCAAGCTTGCCTGAACGCTCAGGATGAAATTGACAGCCGATAAAGTTGTTTTTGGCAATAGCTGCTGAAAAAGTGCTGCCATACTCACAATTGGCGATAGTATATTGACTAACAGGTGCGGCAAAGCTGTGAACAAAATAGAAATAGTCACCCACATTAATACCCTTAAATATCGGGTGTTCACTTACGGTTGTTAGTGTATTCCAGCCCATGTGTGGCAAGCGTAAACCTTGTGCATTTAATGGCTTGATCTCTGTTGGGATCAAGCCTAAGCAATCAACCTGACTGGCTTCGTTAGTTTCCGCAGAGCAGCGTGCCATTAACTGCATACCTAAGCAAAAGCCTAATACGGGTTGAGTTAAGCTTTGTAGCGTTGCCATTAAATTTTTAGCAATGATGTTTTTCATGGCGTGCTTAGCACTGCCAACTCCC
Source organism: Alteromonadaceae bacterium (assembly GCA_015491935.1). Classification (GTDB taxonomy): domain Bacteria; phylum Pseudomonadota; class Gammaproteobacteria; order Enterobacterales; family Alteromonadaceae. Next base: position 17,381 of record WGGB01000027.1, on the reverse strand, counting down.
GGCAATATCACTTTGTCTGCCGCTTTAATAAGTTCAATATTATCCGTAATGGTAACGTTAAAGCCCAGGCGCTCAACGGCAAATTTTACCGACGATAAGTTGGCGCAGCCAGTATCAACAATAACAAAATTAGTTGCAGTAGCCATTACAACGCACCTTTAGAACTGGGAAGCTCATCACCATCTACTTTTATTGCTTGGCCAAGGGCGCGACCAAATACTTTAAATAAGCTCTCTACTTGGTGGTGACAGTTACCTTTTGATGTTGATAAATGTAAGGTGATCGCCATACTATCCGCTAGCGAACGGAAAAAGTGGCTGACCATTTGTGTGGACATACTGCCAACATTTTCCGCAGTAAATTCTGCGTTAAACTCAAGCCAAGGTCGGCCTGATAAATCAATGCTACATTGGGCTTTGCATTCATCCATAGGTAAAACAAAACCAAAACGATTAATACCGCGCTTATTGCCAAGTGCTTGTTTTAAGGCTTGTCCTAATGCTAGAGCAGTGTCTTCAACGCTGTGATGTTCATCAATGTGATAATCGCCAATAACACGACATTGCAAACTAAAACCGCCGTGAGTGGCAATTTGATCAAGCATATGATCAAAAAATCCCAAACCCGTATCAATAGTATTATTACCTGAGCTGTCTAAATTAACCGTAACCTTAATATCAGTTTCTTTAGTGGTACGAGTAACACTGGCAATACGTGGCTGCTCTAGCTGTTTTAGTATTTTCTGGGTTATCTGCGGCCAATTTAAGCTTTCACGATTATATTTAATGCCTGTGAGCGCCATATTTTCGGCAAGTTGCATATCGGTATCGCGGTCGCCAATAACATAAGAATGGGCAAAATTGATTTTACCTTGCTGTAAGTAGTCTTTCACTAACCCCAATTTAGGTTTACGACAACTGCAATTATCACTATCGAAATGCGGGCAAATTAATACCTCATCAAAATTAACGCCTTGTGATGAAAATAGCGCCATCATTTTATCGTGCGCTAAGTCAAAATCTACTTGTGGAAAACTACTTGTACCTAAACCATCTTGATTCGACACCATTACTAATTTAAAGCCCTTTGCTTGCAGTTTTAATAATTCAGCAATAACCATAGGTTCAAATACTAACTTTTCTAAACTATCGAGTTGTTTATCAATCGCGGGTTCTTCCACTAAAGTACCGTCACGATCGATAAATAAAATATTTTCTGTTTTCATTATATTTTCTTTGTAGGCGTGAATTCGTTTGCGCTTGTTTTTGGAAAATTAACCTTACTGAGCACTTGTTTTACTAATTCAATTTCGCGTTTACTGCCAATGCTAATACGCAAACAGTTCGCTAATTGCTGTTGCTGTGATTGGTCGCGAATTAAAATACCTTGCGCTTTTAAGGCGTTAAATAATTCATTTTTTAACGGCGTGCGAAATAAAATAAAATTAGCATCGCTGTTAAATACTTGCTCGCACCAAGCTTGCTGGCTTAACCATTGGCTTAATTGATTTCGTAACAGTAAGGTTTCTTGTACGCGAATGCTCATTTGCTCAACCCCAACTTTTTGTAAATTATTGCTGGCGATTTCTGCAACAGGTGCTGAAATGGGATAAGGCGCAATAACTTTACTCACTAAGGTAATAATTTCATTACTGGCGAGGGTAAAACCACAACGTAAACCAGCTAAGGCAAAGGCTTTTGATAAGGTACGTAATATTACTAAGTTAGAATATTGTTCCAGCCATGATGTGATACTTTGCTCAGGGCAAAATTCAATATAAGCTTCATCAACAACAACGATGGCTTGATCTTTATACAGTTCAATTACTTGTTTTATTTGTGCTTGTGGTAAAAGGTTGCCCACAGGATTACCTGGTGAGCACAAAAAGACAACTTTGGCATTACCCACTTGTTGTGTTAAAGCTTCAATGTTAAGTACTTTGCTTTCTTTCTCGTCATCCATAGGTGCATTAACAAGTGGCACTTCAATAATGCCAGCGCCATGATTTTTTGCACTAATAGCATACATACCATAAGTGGGTGGACAAATGAGAATATTGTCCTTATATGCGGTACAAAAGGTGCGAATAATTAGTTCTATTCCTTCGTCTGCACCACGGGTGGCGAGAATATTCTCTTTAGGCAAATTACAATAATGGCTATAAGTAGCTATTAAATTATCAGGTTGAAAATCAGGGTAACGGTTTAAGCATTCACCTGATAATTGATAAATACCAGATCCAGCGGCTTCATTAGCATTGAGCCATATTTTTTGACTTGCTTGTTCACTGTTACTGTTTTTACTTTGCGCGCTTGAAAAAAGGCGACGTGCCGATTGATAAGGCACCATCTCAACAATTTCTTCTCGTGCTAAGTTGTTGATAGTAAAATTAACCTTAGTCATTGTTTGCTCCATTTTTCAAGCGAATGGTCACTGCTCTTTGGTGAGCGTCTAGTCCTTCTGCATCAGTTAATTCAATAATACAATCGGCAAGGCTTGCTAGCCCATCGCGAGTTAATTCTTGTACAGTAAAACGGCGAGAAAAATCGGCTAACGATAAGCTGCTGATCACTTTTGAATACCCATAAGTGGGTAATACATGATTGGTACCACTAGCATAATCACCCGCAGATTCTGGCGTGTAAGCACCAATAAAAATAGAACCTGCATTGCGTAATTTAGGTAGTAGTGTTTGCGGCTGTTGTGTTTGCACAATTAAATGCTCAGGCCCATATTCGTTGGACACTTCACAAGCTTGCTCAATATCATTCACTAAAATAAGTCGACTGTGAGCAAGTGCTTTTTTTGCAATTTCTTGACGTGACAATAAAGTGACTTGTTTATCCAGCTCTTCAGTTACCTGAGCTATTAAGCGTGCCGAGTTAGTTAATAAAATGACTTGGCTATCTGCTCCATGTTCAGCTTGTGATAACAGATCGGCAGCAATAAAAGTGGGATCACTACTTTCATCGCCAATAATTAACAGCTCAGAAGGACCTGCTGGCATATCAATAGCAAACCCTGCCACTTGTTGCGAGAGTTGTTTTTTCGCTTCGGTAACATAACGATTGCCAGGACCAAAAACTTTATTAACCGCAGGAATAGATTCAGTACCATAAGCTAATGCTGCAATAGCTTGTGCGCCACCGACGGCATAAATTTCACTAATACCACAAAGATCGGCAGCGGCTAAAATTTCATTAGCGAGTTGACCGTTTTTATTAGGCGGACAAACGAGTACTACGCGTGGACAATTTACTATTTGTGCGGGTACGCCTAACATTAATACCGTCGAAGGTAAGGGCGCACTACCTGCTGGAATATACAAGCCAACACTTTCAATCGCTTCTGTTTTTAAAATACAACGTACACCAGGCGTAGTTTCAACGGTAATATCTTGTGGTGTTTGAGCTTGGTGAAAGCATTTTATTTGCTGATACGCTTTTTCAATGGCCGCTAAGCGCTTTGATGTTAACGCACGTTTGGCTTGTTGAACCTGCTCGTTAGTTACTCTTAAGGTGTTAAGGACAACACCATCGAATTTTTCGGTAAACTCGAATAATGCCTGATCGCCTTTGGCTTTTACTTGCGCCAAAATATTATTGACCTGCGTTGATAGCAAGGCATTATCAGCAATAGCAGGGCGGGCAAGAACATTTTTTTGCTCTTGTTGTGATAATGTTTGCCAGTTAATAACTTGTTGGTTCATGTTGTTCTCTATGTTTTGCCTGTTCGTCGGTAAAGATCCTGACCTTTGTCAGGATGACGTTAATATCCAATAAATAATTAAACATTAATTTCGATCCGCAAAATAATTGCTATTTCAGCAAAGCTGTCAAGTTGTGAGTCGCCTGAGCTTAGTTTACTAAGTGATGGTGACGAACAACGCAGACAATGCCGCTGAGGTGGTAATTATGAAGTGGATTAACCCATCATTTTTTCTATTGGCATAACCAATATGGAATTACAGCCTAGCGCTTTTAAATTCTCCATGGTTTCCCAAAAAAAGGTTTCAGTCGCCACAACATGAACCGCGACTAAATCATCACGACCCGCAAGCGGTAATATTGTTGGTGTTTCTTTACCCGGCATTAACTCACTTACCTCGGTTATTTTATCTTTAGGCGCGTGTAACATGATGTATTTACTTTCTTTGGCTTTCATTACCCCTTGAATACGTGGCAACAAGGTGTCTAAAATTTGCTGTTTTTCGTTTGATAGTGGCGTTGCGGTTTGAATAAGAGAAGCTCTCGATTTAAAAATAACTTCCACTTCTTTTAAACCATTAGCTTCAAGGGTTGAACCTGTTGACACTAGGTCACAAATACCATCGGCTAAACCAACGCGAGGAGCCACTTCAACTGAACCTTTGAGCATACAAAAATCAACATTAATGTTATTTTTACGAGCGAAACGATTTAATAACTGAGGGTAAGTGGTGGCAAAACGCAAACCGTCGATACTTTTAATGCCCTGATAATTAAACTCTTCTGGCATAGCAAGTGATAAACGACAACCGCCAAAGTTAAGCGAACAAGTGCGTACATAAGCTGATTTATTACCCATTAACTCACGTTCAAGTGCGGTTTCTTCCAAGGTGTTGTCACCAACAATGCCTAAATCACACACGCCATCCATAACAAGACCTGGAATATCGCTGCTGCGTACACGCATAATATCAATAGGCATATTACTAACATGAGCCAGCAGGCGGCGATCTGTTAAATTAAGTTTAAGGCCGCAACGTTTAAATAAAGCTTGCGTGTCGTCGCTTAAACGACCTGATTTTTGCATGGCAATGCGTAAGCGTGGTTGTGATGTTGTCATTTTGTCTATTCCAGTTTCAGTAATGTTAAATGGCTAAAAATTTAAGTGTAAAACGTAAAAACCCCGAAAAAGTTGGACTCTTTCGGGGTTTTAGAAACTGGTTTTGTTTGTTTCGTTTACCGCTGAAAGGCCCATAGCCTCTCAGAGATAAAACCTGAGCGGCTAATCTATGTGATGGTGATGATGGAGTGCGCTAAGGTTTAAAATCATAATATGCTCGTCGTAAGTAATGTTTTATAATAGTCGGTAAAAAAGCTGATAATTAATACTATTGCTTAATTAATATTATTTATTATTGCTGCTTCATGTCTTTATGTTATTTACCATAAGGGGATTTTAATTATATAGCAATATTTAATTAGAACTTTTTATATGAATAAAAACTCTAATATATAATCAAAACAATAAAGAAAGGCTTATAGAAAGCATTAAACGTTTAAAGTTTATACGTTTTTTGCCGATAAACAGGGTAATGATTTACTAGTTAGTTTACGTTTGCTATACAAACGTTCAAAACAGGTGCTACATGGATATTTTTACAACACAAATTGCACAAGCAGCTCCATCTATTAGTAAGCCAATTAAACCTGAAAAATTAAAGGTTAAGGCATTAGTAAAAGACGCACGATTAGGAAAATTGAAAAAAGAATTGCGTGAGCTTGATGAAAATGATTATGCCTTATATCACTATAAAAATGATCATGAACAAACACCATCAGAACAACAGACAATGGAACAAGAAGTTGTTGAATTATCAGATAAAGCAATTAAATTAGATCAACAAGAAGAGCATTCTAGTAATACTGTAGCACAGCCAACGACTGCCACTGATGCGCTAATGAGTTCGCCTGATAAAACGGTAAACTTAAATGTTAGTAATAAAAAAACAGAAAAAATATTAAAAAACAAACCTCATCTCGATATTTTTATCTAACTTTTCTTTATACTAAGCAACTATTTTATTTCTTTAATCAGTTGTTTTAACTTCATGTCCTCAACTCATACTTCTGTTCAACAAGTTTTTTCTAGCACTGGTGAACTAGCAAAAGCTATTTCAGGCTATTTGCCGCGCCAAGCACAACTAGATATGGCTGAAGAAGTGCACGCGGCTATTGAAAATCAGCACTGTTTAATTGCAGAAGCGGGTACAGGCACAGGCAAAACCTTTGCTTATTTAGTGCCGGCATTGCTTGACAGTAAAAGCTTAGAGAATAAAAAAGTGATTGTTTCTACAGGCACAAAAAACCTTCAAGAACAGTTGTTTTATAAAGATTTACCGATCATGAAAAAAGCCTTAAAAAGTAATATGCAAGTGGCATTATTAAAAGGTCGTGCAAATTATTTGTGCCAATATCGACTTGAATTATATCAGCAAACCCGTGGTCAGCTTGACGCGCAAGGGCTGCAAGATTTAGTTAAGGTAAAAATATGGTCAACCACCACACAAACAGGTGATATTGGTGACTTAGTTGATATTGCTGAAGACTCCGCTATTTTCCCGTTAATTACCAGTACGGTTGATAATTGCTTAGCGAAAGATTGCCCGAATGTTGAAGACTGTTATTTAATTAATGCGCGCAAAAAAGCAATTTCGGCCGATTTAATTGTCATTAATCATCATTTGTTTTTTGCCGACATGGCATTAAAAGATACGGGTTTTGGTGAACTCATTCCGCAAGCAGATGTGGTTATTTTTGATGAAGCCCATCAAATAACAGATATTGCCAGTGAATATTTTGGTGAAGCGTTTTCGACACGACAACTATTAGAGCTATGCACTGACGTACAACAAGTGTATCGCACCGAGCTTACTGATGTGAAGCAGCTGGGCAAAGCGGCGGATAAATTATTACAAACTACACAAGCATTTCGTTTGTTATTTCCTTATGATCCCCAGCGTGGCAACTGGCGCGAAAAACATCAGCAAGCAAGTTTCGCGCAAGGTTTTAAAGATTTAAAAGTTGATTTAGACTTTTTATATCAGGTGATCAAGCTGTGCGTGTCACGTAACGAAGCTATTGATAATTGTTTTGAACGTGCGGTTAACTTGCTAGCAAAAGTCGACATTATGGTTAATACTGATGCGTTTGGCTTAAGTTTTTGGTATGAAACCACACCACGTCATGTGGTGTTACATCAAACCCCTTTAAGCATTGCCGATAAATTTAGTGCGGCGGTAGAAAAATCTAATGCTGGCTGGATCTTTACCTCGGCAACCTTGGCAGTTGATGGACAATTTTCTCATTTTGCTAAGCAACTAGGGCTAAAAAATGCCAAACATTTATTACTTGATAGTCCGTTCAATTATTACCAGCAATCGCAATTATTAGTGCCACGCTATTTACCACCCGCCAATGACAGATTTAGAGCACAAGCCTTGGCTATTATGGCGACACCATTGATAAAAGCCAGTAAAGGTGCGTGTTTTTTACTGTTTACTAGCTATCGCGTGCTCAACCAAGTGGCTGATATATTAACTGAACAGCTTGATATGCCATTGCTGGTGCAAGGTCAAATGGCAAAGCGTAAATTACTTGAACAATTTATCGAACAAGATAATGCCGTGTTATTAGCGACATCCAGCTTTTGGGAAGGCGTTGATGTTAGAGGTGACAAACTGACTTGTGTTATCATAGACAAATTACCCTTTGCTTCACCCGATGATCCTTTGTTACAAGCGCGTTGTGATGATGTAAAACGCCAAGGACAAGATCCTTTTAAACACATTCAATTACCACAAGCGGTGATCGCGCTTAAACAAGGTGTAGGACGTTTGATTCGCGATGTGAATGATCAAGGGGTGATGGTGATTTGTGACGATAGGCTAGTTAACCGTCCTTATGGACAAGTCTTTATTAAAAGTTTGCCCGAAATGAAACGCACACGAAATTTAGATGAAGCCGTAAAGTTTTTAGAGCGAGTGTCATAAAGCCAACGGTACATCTTGTAGGTCGTTACGAGCGCAGCGAGGCACGACAAATAAGGTTTTTTCGAGGCAAGCATCGACCTACAATATTTACTATAAAATATAAAAACCTAACAATGGTATTATACCTTTTGAAAAACGACTAAGTAACAGAGAAAAATAATGAATTTATTAGCTTTTGATGCGTCAACCGAAGCGTGTTCTGTCGCATTAATTTTTAATGGTGAGTTACATACTCGCTATGAATTATGTCCACAATCACACAGCCAATTATTGTTGCCTATGATTGATGAAGTATTAAAAGCCGCTAATTGCCAGTTAGCGCAGCTAGATGGTTTAGTATTTGGCCAAGGTCCAGGCAGTTTTACTGGTGTACGTATTGGCATTGGTGTTGCGCAAGGATTAGCCTTTGCAGCTAATTTACCTTTAGTTGGCGTATCAACTTTACAAGCTATGGCACAACTGGCTTATGAAAAAACACAGCAAAGCCAAGTGGTTGCGACCATTGATGCACGAATGAGTGAAGTGTATAACGGTTTTTATCTACTTGATGATAATAATATTATGCAGCCAGTTTTACCCGAAGCGGTATTAGCGCCAGAGTTATTAGCTGAACATTTAGCGCAAGCTTTTAATGAACAGAATATTAGTGCCGCTTATGGTGTTGGTACAGGGTGGCAGGCCTATGAAAAACAATTATCCGCGTTAAAAACGAATCAAGGTGAGCCTGAGATATTATTTCCTCATGCAGAGGCTATGTTAATCATTGCTCATGCCAAGTTTATTAAGGAGGAAAGCGTAAGTGCTGAACAGGCTGAGCCTGTCTATGTACGCGATACCGTATCGTGGAAAAAATTACCAGGGCGCTAGTACTACTAGATTAATGGTATTCTTTTTGCTAAATTTATAAGTGTTATGAAAATTACCAATACAGCAAACTTTTCGTCAAGTGTGAAAGCATTAACTAATAAAACACCGGCTAAAAAACAGCAGGCAAACATTGTTGCGCCAGATAAAAAGCAAACAGCAACAGAAAAAACGCCACAACGTATTGATAATAATAAAAAAGCGATTGCTTTACTTGATAGCCAAAATGCCAATGAAAATGCACTTAAAAACGAAACTGTGGCGCCACAAAGTGCTAAATTTGCGGGTGTAGGTTTAGATCAACCTAATGAACAAAACTTAAATGCTGTTAATACTTACCAAAGCGTTAATAATTTGGCACAACGTGAAACTATTCAAAGTATGCTTGGAGTAGATTTATTTGCCTAGTGTTAATTCATCACCACCGCAATCATCACCATCGTTTCTAAATAAATATCAATTTTGGTTGTTTTTATTAGCGGCGGTAGTATTACGACAGATCCCGATATTATCGATTCCATTTAATTGGTTAGAAACCTATTTTCATGAAATAAGTCACGGTATTGCCGCGTTATTAAGTGGTGGACGCATTATTAAAATTGAATTGTTTGCCAATGGTGCTGGTCTATGCACCACACAAGGCGGTAATCAATTTTTTATTAGTTTTGCGGGGTATGCGGGCGCAATTTTATGGGGTGCAATGATTTACATTAGTGCAAAATCACATCAGCGTGTTGCACAAATATTTTCAATCTTTATTGTTTTACTCTTATCTGTTACTTTACTTTTATGGGCTAGAGATTTACTAACTATATTTATTTGTTTGGTTTTATTAGTATTGTTTTTATTTTCTTTAAAAGCAAAAAGTTTAAAAATGTTACAATTACTACTGCAATTATTTGCTATGGTAATAATATTGAATGGCTTGCTTAGTCCACTTTATTTACTGGATGGTCAAGCTATTGGTGATGGCACAAGCTTGGCAAACTTAACCCTGATCCCTGAATTTATTTGGGTAGTGCTCTGGTCTACTTTTGGACTAGTGACCTTATATTTTTTGGCTAAAATAAAATGACAATATTAATGGATAATCAAATGAAAATGTTTATAAATAAAGGTAGTATTTTTTTTATAGTATTAACGAGCTTAATTCTTAGTGGTTGCTCAATGGTACCCGAAGATTTAAGAGTGAATGATAATGCTCCATTAGTTAGCTTTGCTGATGTACGTGCAGAGCCTAATACAAATACAGGCTTAAATGCACGTTGGGGCGGCGTGATCGCTAAAATCGAAAATCAAAAAAATCGCACCATGATTGAGGTAGTGAATTTTCCTCTAAATAGTTATTCAAGACCGATAACGAGTCAAAAAACGCAAGGAAGGTTTAAAATATATTATAAAGGGTTGCTTGATCCTGTTGTTTATAAAAAAGGTAAAAGTGTGACGGCCGTTGGTACCATCGGAAATTCAGAAAAAGGAAAAATAGGTGAGCAAGATTATGTTTACCCTATATTAAATGCCAATTATGTACATTTATGGAAAAAGATTAAACGGGTTGACGTTAGTATTATGCAGCAACCATTTTGGTATACACCATCATACTGGAACTATTACCCTACTTACCCGTATTCTACCGTAATAATAGAACGTAATGGTGCAAACAAAGTTGCTCAGCCTGCTCATAAAAAACATTAATTTATATGAGTGATAAACTAACATTAAACGAGATTGAATTCCCGTTATCATCATTAACTCTAAAGGGTATTAGCAATACGGTTTCATCAACACCCAATATTTTAGCGTTACATGGTTGGCTTGATAATTCGGCGAGTTTTTTACCTTTAATGTCATCTTTAGATGAGATTATTGCAATTGATTGGCCGGGACATGGTTTATCGAGCCACCGAAGTGCTGGCGCATATTATCATTTTATTGATTATGTCTATGATTTGCTTGAATTATTTGAAACAAACCAATGGCCAGCATTAAATATTGTTGCCCACTCAATGGGAGGAATGGTTGCTTCAATGTTTGCTAGCGCTTTTCCCGAAAAAGTTAACTCGTTAACTTTAATTGATTCTATTGGTTTTATTACCGATAAAAGTGAAAAAACATCCGAAAACCTACGAACAGGAATGTTAAGCCGTTTAGCTTTAGTTAATAAAACTAAACATCAACAAACGACTAATAAAATTAAAGTACATACCAATATAGATGCTGCTGTTAAAGCCCGCCTAAAAGTTTCTGATCTTTTTTATGGTGATGCAAAATTATTGGTTGAACGGGGTATGAAAGCCGTTGAACAAGGTTTTGTTTGGCGATCAGACCCAAGGTTAATGACTAAATCACCAGTGCGTTTAACCGTAACGCAAGCTCAGCATTTAATTCAAAAAATCAATTCACCAGTACAGTTAATTTATGGTGATAAAGGTATGGATATGGTTAAAACTGGGCTTGAATGTTATCAATCATGTTTTCAATATTTTAAAAGTACTAGGCTCGTTGGTGGACATCATGTTCATATGGAGCAACCTAAGGCAACCGCAGCATTAATTCATTACTTTATTAATGCTAATTAATGAATTTTAGCAACAAATACTAGGCTTTTGTTTCGATTTATGGAATGATATTGCACTTTCGAGTAAAAGCTTAAAACGGTTGTTTAAATTTTTTGAGGTGAAAAGGAGTTTGATTAAGGGCCCAAGTTTTTGAAAACTAACTAAACTATGACTCAATAAAGCAAAATAAAAAATCAAAACAGTAAATATAAAGCTAACATTGATGAAAGTAAAAATAAAATATAACTCAATGTAGTACAAAAGTTTTAAATTAGAGGAGAGCGGTTGTGGCGAAAATCTGGCTAGAAAAAAGTTATCCAGCAGATGTTCCATTTGAAATAGATCCTGATCGGTATGCATCAATAGGCGATATGTTTATTAAATATGCTGGTATTTATGCTGATAGAACAGCCTTTATTAATATGGGTGCTGAAATTACTTATCAGCAACTCGAGCAACAAGCCAAAGCGTTTGCCGCTTATTTACAGCAAGAATTAGGATTAAAAAAAGGTGATAGTTTTGCCATTATGATCCCTAACACCTTGCAATACCCTATCGCGTTATTTGGTGCCTTATTAGCAGGGTTAACGGTTGTTAATGTTAATCCGTTATATACTGCGCGCGAATTAGAACATCAACTAAAAGATTCTAATGCTAAGGCTATGTTAGTCATAGAAAACTTCGCAAAAACACTTGAACATGTTATTGATAATACTCCCGTTGAACACGTTATTTTAACTTCACTTGGCGATCGCTTAGGTTTCGTTAAAGGAGCGGTTGTTAATTGTGTAGTTAAATATGTGAAAAAAATGGTGCCTAGTTTTAAGTTGCCAGATGCTATTCGTTTTAACCAAGTTCTTAATAAAGGATCGTCTTTATCGTTTACGCCTGTTGAAATGACAGGGGATGATTTAGCCTTTTTGCAATATACTGGTGGCACAACGGGCGTGTCAAAAGGTGCAATGTTAACGCATCGCAATATGATTGCTAACTTAGAACAAGCCAAAGCAACACTTAAACCTTTATTAGAAGAGGGCAGTGAGTTAATTGTTACCGCATTACCTTTGTATCATATTTTTGCTTTAACCGCTAACTGCTTAACTTTTGTGAGTTTAGGCGGGTCTAATTTATTGATCACAAATCCTCGAGATATGCCTAATTTTGTTAAAGAATTAGCTAAATATCCTTTTACCGCCTTAACTGGGGTAAATACCTTATTTAATGGTTTATTAAATACTCATGGTTTTAAAAATATAGATTTCAGTCATTTAAAACTGTCTTTAGGTGGTGGTATGGCTGTGCAACGTCCTGTAGCAGAACGTTGGCAAAATATAACTAAAACGCGTTTACTTGAAGGTTATGGCCTCACAGAATGTGCGCCATTGGTGACTTTAAGTCCTTATAATTTAAAAAAATATGATGGAAGTATTGGCTTGCCAGCCCCATCAACTGATATTAAAATTATGAGTGAAGACGGAAAAGAACAACCTATTGGCGAGTCGGGTGAAATGTGGGTGAAAGGTCCTCAAGTCATGCGTGGTTACTATAATCGCCCAGAAGAAACCGCAGAAGTGTTAAAAGATGGTTGGTTATCTACGGGTGATATTGCTTGTATGGATGAACGTGGCTTTTTCAAAATTGTAGATCGTAAAAAAGATATGATTATTGTCTCTGGTTTTAATGTTTTTCCTAATGAAATTGAAGAAGTGCTCATGATGCATGAAGGTGTGCTTGAAGCGGCTGCGATAGGTGTACCTCATGATGTTAGTGGTGAAATTGTTAAAGTTTTTATTGTGAAAAAAGATCCAAATCTTGATGAAAAAACAATAATTGCCCATTGTAGAGAGAACTTAACCAATTATAAAATCCCTAAATTAGTAGAGTTTAGAGATGAATTACCAAAAACTAATGTGGGTAAAATTTTACGTCGAGAATTACGATGATTTTGTAAAAACAAATTTTATTAATCCTTCTCAAAAAATAAAAGCCGCTAAATTTAGCGGCTTTTGTTTTATCAATGTGCTGTAATTTTAACGATTCTTTGCAATTCTATGTTTATTGTGCTTTTAGCACTTTACCATTTGTTTTTAAGCTATCATCACTCATTAAGTAAACATATAACGGCATAATATCTTCAGGTTTGGCGATTGTATCTTTATCTTCAGCAGGAAAAGCACTTGAGCGCATTTGCGTACGAGTTGCACCTGGGTTTATGGCATTAGTGCGCAAGTTTGAATTTTCATATTCATCAGCAATCACTTGCATTAAGCCTTCGGTTGCAAATTTTGATACGCTGTAGGCTCCCCAAAAAGCACGTCCTTGGCTACCAACACCCGAAGTTGTAAAAATTAATGAGGCATTAGGCGCTTTTTGTAAAGTAGGAAGCAATGCTTGTGCCATTAAAAATTGTGCTTTCACATTTACCTGCATAATTTCATCCCACATACTTTCCTTGATCTGTGCAAAAGGGGTTAAATCACCCAGCATAGCAGCATTTAATAAAGCACCATCAAGTTTTCCAAACTGTTGGCTGATAGTGGCAGCCATATCGCTATAGTTTTGTTGACTAGCACCATTTAAATCAAGTGGGATAATAGCTGGCTCAGGACTACCTTGCGCTAAAATTTCATCATAAACATTTTCTAGTTTTTTAACGGTTTTTCCTAATAAAATTACCGTGGCACCTAATTTTGCATAGGTTAGTGCAGCTTGACGACCAATGCCTGCACCAGCGCCTGTGACTAAAATTACTTTATTTGTAAGACTATTGTATTTTATTTGATAAGTGAACATAAATGTAAAAAACACTAAGAAAATTTGCTAAGATTTTACCTACTGAAATGCAAGTTGACGAGTAATATTATAGAATAAATAAGAAAAATCGTTAAAATAACGCCTAAATTGTAAAAAGCACTAGCACTATTTAGGTTCTTGCGGTAACTTTAACTGGTCTAACTTGTTTCTTTAAGCTTTTAATGGTTAATTATTGTATAAATTAAGACAATAATTACTTTTTTATATGGCTTGCGATGATTAAAATAACTAAAAAACAATTGTAATAATCACCAATTGACATAAGAATTAATAAAAACTTGTACCATGATGTTTTATACTTGTTAATAAAAATGACTGTAATACATAATGGAATGATTATTCAACTGGTACATACTGGGGAGAAAAAATGAAAAAATTAATGATTAGTATCGCTATTGCAAGTGCACTTAGCTTAAGTGGTTGTGATAATGAGACTATAAAAGATGTTCGAAACCATCCCGCTAACGTAGTTACACCGTTAGCTCGCGTAGTGTTTGATCCTTCAAATGGGAAACTTTCAGTACCTAACGATTTATTATTTTCCGGTACCAAAGACGGTACATTAAATATTCCATTAGACCCAGGTGTTGATGGTAGCGACCCAACCTTTGCGTTAAATGCATTAGACGGTTGGTCAACCGTGAATCCATTTGTTATTAGTCTAGATTTTCCTAGTACTACCTCATTAAATACAGATAGTGTTTCTAATCCTGCTTCAGTACATATTTATGAAGCGGTTATGGGTGGAGATTTTAATGATCAAGAATGTTCGACAGTAGAACGTGGTTTAGCGTGTAAAATTATTGGCGAATTAACTTTTGGTGTCGATTATGTATCGCGTGGTGTTGGTAATGGTGTCGCGATTGTACCCATTAAACCATTAAAAGCTAAAACTACTTATATTGTAGCGTTAACTAATAATATTCAAGATAATCAAGGTACTCCTATTGCTGGTTCGGCAACTTATGAGCTAGTAGAGCAAAATATTAAAACCCAACCATTAGGTAGCCCATCACAGCTAGGTTTACAAGCAGTGATTAATAGCTATGAAACTGCTGTTTCTTCTCAAGGTGTGGATAAAAAGAATATTGTTTACACTATGGCGATGACTACCCAATCAACCGTTGATGTATTGAGTACGATAAAACATATTATGGTAGACAATTTTACACAAGGTCAGCATCCAAGTATTGCAGTAAAAGATACGGGAATGTCAGTTGCAGATGTTTTAGTGGCTTCTGGCGTATTACCTCCGACATCAAGCTCTTTACCTCTTTTTAAAACCGCTAATTTTATGCAAGGGGAGATCACTTTACCATATTATATAGGTATTCCAACACAAGCCAATCCTAAAGCACCAGTTAATACATGGTGGACAAGCTTATGTGATTCAAGTGTCATGCTTGCTGGTTTAAATACTGCTAATCCTGATGCTATTCCGGCTAACCCAGTTAGTGCAAGTGATGCTTTTTGTATGGAATTTTCAAACGCAGCTGGCATACCAGCGCCAGGATTACGTGATTTAAGCTCTGCTATACTTTTAGATAAAGAACGTAATTTAACTAAATTTAGTCCTATACCTAAACCTACTGCATCAAGTGATATTCCTTGGATAAAGGATCCTGGTCATATTGCCGTGCAAGTAACAACACCTGATATTAATGTAGCCAATGCAGTACGAGCAGGACTTGGTTTACCTACCATGACAGAGCCTGCGAATGGTTGGCCAGTCGTTATTTTACAACACGGCATTACCTCTAAAAAAGAAGACATGCTTTCGTTAACGGGGATCCTATCACTGTATGGCATGGCTACAGTTGCTATTGATCATCCTCTGCATGGTAGTCGTGGATTTGACTTAAATGGTGATGGTATTGATGATATTAATGCCTCTACTGTTTCTGCTACACATTATATGAATTTAGCAAGCCTGCTAACTACTCGTGATAATTTACGTCAGTCTACTGCTGATATTTTAGGTCTTCGTTTTGGTTTAAACTTCTTAGGTGGAGCTGATATTAATGGTAACCCAATAAAGATTGATAAAAGTAAAGTTAACTTTTTAGGTCATTCATTAGGCGCGATTACAGGTATTAATTTTGTTGCTTTAGCTAATACACCTCTTAATCCAGCAATTGACCCAATGTTTCACGTAACGGTTAATGCTCAAGCTAATCCTGGTGTTATGGTTGCTACATTCTTAATGGCGTCAGGTGCTTTTGGTGATGTGATTAAAGCGAACGTTACTTATTCTAAGTCTTCTGCCTTTAAAGCACTTGTAGATGCTAACTATCCTGTGCCTGAAGGTTCTCAAGGGCCTGCTGCAACTGAAGGACAATTGTTGGCAACTTATCATACTTTTTATGATGCTTTAGATGCAACACAAAAAGCGAATTTAGCGAGCTTATTTTCTCAATTTACTTTTGCTGCTCAGACGGTGACCGACTCTGGAGACCCTGTGAACTATGCCTCCATGATGGCTGCTACACAAACACCAACTCTTTTACTTGAAGTTGTTGGTAATGGTGGTGATAACTTAAGCGATCAGGTTATTCCTAATCGTGTTTCTGCATCACCATTATCGGGTACCGAACCAGCTATTACATTATTAGGCTTGCCAAGTGTAAGCGAAACAACTCAAGATGCTGAAGCGCCTATTTCTGGTGTAGTACGTTTCTTGTTTGGTCATCATGGTTCAATATTGTCACCTGCCCCACGTGCTGAAGCGCCTGATGCAACAATGACCGGTCTTGCCACGCAAGAGATGCAATCAGAAGTTGCTAACTTCTTGAGTAGTGGTGGACATTTAATTACGGTAACGGATACTGCTATCGTACAATAATTAATGACTTAACAGCGTTAATTTATAAAGCCCTCGATTGAGGGCTTTTTTATGCTTAAAAATAATTTAAGAGGTTATAGTAATAATAGTATTACCCGTGGTGCATTAATAAAAAATTGAAATTGTAAGTTGCTCAATCACTTAGCGTGATATAATGACATCACCACCAAAAGATTAGTCAAATGAACAACTTACACGATAGTTATACCAAAATTCTTAGCCTACTGCACGACATTGAACCAAATTCTTATTTTTTAAATTAAAAGCGAAAACCTAAACTCAATGATACTGAATTAATCGTATTGAACTTAGCTGCAGAATGCCTAGGCATTGATTCAGAGCGTTTTCTTTTCACCTTATTGCCCCACCTATCAAAGATAAGATTGACCGCACTGTTTATAACTCACCTTCCGCACCAAAATACTTAATAAAATAACTTGACGTAGATCGCCATATTTTATCTATTACTTATCTTTATGTGGTAGAAAATTATGGCAACAGCGTATTCAACAAAAAGCCTTGATCATTTAGGGCTAGTTTCAGGCAT
>WGGB01000026.1 GCA_015491935.1 Alteromonadaceae bacterium | reverse complement strand
CGGGTAATTGTGCTGCTTTGGCTATTAATTTAGCGTTAACATCGGCCGCGCTTACTTTAAAAGGCATTACGTTGGCGCTTATTAATAAGAAATAAAAGGCTATTTTAGTAAAAATATTATTCATCATGGTTTCTTATACTGTACTTGTTGGACGAGCTTTATTCATAGTATCACTTAAGTTAACTACAGACTTAGTGTGCCATAATTGTTCGATTGATACGGGTAACTTTTGTAACCAATTTGGGTGTTCATCAATGGTTCCCGGAATATTTACTTGTTCTGTAATTTCTAGAGCGTCTTCTAAAGGAATTAACTGTATATGACTTGGTGCAAGGGCTAAAAACTTTTGTACGGCCAAGCTCAGTTCATTGTTCATTTTTGCGGGTGATAACTGTGGTGCTTTATCCATATTGATCACATTCATGTCATCTAACGCTGATAACAAATGTTGGCGATCGATAACTCTTGCTTGTCTATCGTTGTTGCCCATTTCTTCATTAGGGTA
Source organism: Alteromonadaceae bacterium (assembly GCA_015491935.1). GTDB lineage: Bacteria > Pseudomonadota > Gammaproteobacteria > Enterobacterales > Alteromonadaceae. The sequence goes on along the minus strand of WGGB01000026.1, from coordinate 4,178 downwards.
TAAATTAAGTTTTTGACGCCAATGTAAATCGCGTCCAGTCCACCAACCCGCTAATGTGGGCAAATCATGAGTTGAAACAGTCACCATTGATTGTGCGGGATAAGTATCTGGACGCATGAATAATCCTGATTCCCACCGTTCAAAAAATAATACTTTATAAGAAAGTAAACCTGCACTTGCCATTATTTCACCAAAACCGTCGGGCACTGTGCCAAGATCTTCACCAATAACTACACAGTTCATACGGCGAGATTCTAATGCAATAATACGCAAAATATCTTCTAGAGGGTAAGTAATATAAACCCCTTGATCGGCTTTATAACCAGGAGCAACCCAGTATTGACGCATTAGCCCTAAAATGTGGTCAATACGCAGTGCGCCCGCATATTGCATATTGCTGCGTAGTGCTTTAACAAGAGGTAAATAGCCTTTTTCTTGTAATGCCACAGGATTCATTGGCGTTAATCCCCAATCTTGCCCCAATGCATTGGTGGCATCAGGTGGAGCACCAACAGCCGCGCCAGCAACATAAATGTCGGGCGCTGACCATACATCAACACCACTGCCATCACAACCAACGGCTAAATCAAGGTATAAACCTATTGGCATACCATTATCTTCAGCACTTAATGCCGCTTCACTTAATTGTTGATGAGCAAGCCATTGGCAAAAAATAAAATAATCAATACGTTGTTGATTATCTTGAATAAAGTTTTTTACTGCTTCATTTTCAGGGCTTTGATATGCTTGTGGCCAAGTGTTCCAACCATAACAATTTTCATCAATTTTTTTAAAGTGTTCGTATAAGGCTTCAAAAGTAGCTAAACGGTATAAATCGTCACCACGACTTTGCTTAAATTGTTCAAAAGACAGTGTTTGTTGGGCTTTATGGGGTAAATAATTCGCAACAAAGTCTTGATAGAGCAATTCAATTATTTCAAATTTTAATGCCGAGGCTGCTGGATAATCGACTAATGTTGCCTTTTGCGCAAAGCTTAAGCGCTGTTGAAAACTGTCACTGTGGTAAGTTTGTTGTGCCACAAGGCAATCTTTAAAGTTAAATACTTTAGTTACGTCAATGTAAATAGTATTTAAAAAACAACGACTTGTTGGTGAGTAAGGACTACGGTGCGCAGGGTTGCTTTGATACAAGGGGTGCAAAGGGTTTAAACCTATTGCGGCAACACCATGTTCAGCCGATTCTTTTACTAAGTGTGTTAAATCGCCAAAATCACCAATTCCCCAGCTACTATCACTATGTAATGAATAAAGTTGTGCGGCTAGCCCCCACATTTTATCACTACACGCTTCTTGAGGACTAAAACAGGTTTTTGGCGCATAAATTAAGTGACAATTTGCTGTTTTATCTGCGTAAGTTAATGAAAGTTGATGATAACCTTGTGCTAAATTAGGTAAGGGTAATAAGTATTTGGTAAATTCCTGCCCTGAAAAATTAGCGTGATCAATTTCGCTGAGTTCATCGCGTAAAATCACTTTATTTAATTTTTTATTATTTTCTTGACGAATTTCCCAGCTTAATTCGGTTTGCTTACTGTGTGGTAAGCTAATTTCAATACTTTGCTGACATTCTTCTAATTTAGCAATATGCGTTGCAGGGAGCATATTTTGCCAAGATTTTTGCGATAAATCATTAATGCTTTGTGCCAATGCTTGTGCATCATCAAGGTTATAACCCATTGCTTTTAGTAATGAACGGCGAGCACCATCATTAGCAAACACTTGCTCACCAAAGCTATTTATATAATGACGGTGAAAGCCGACTAAGTCTGCTAATTGTTCAATTAGATCCATGATTATTATTCTCTTTAAGTACTTTATTATCAATAAGTGTATTCGGTTGGCTATAAGCTAAAACCACACAACTGTGGGCTGCTATGCACAAATGCGTTTCGGTGATGTTTTTGGGTTTTTCTTCTTCATTGGTAGAAATTGCAGTATCAATTAATAGCTGCCAATTGCCCGTTAATTTACGGCATAACTCTTGTGGTAATTGGTAATATATTTCACAAGGATGGGCATTAAAGATGATCAACAACGCATCATCATTTGGTTGTTGAGTCTTGTTATGTGACAAAGCGTCTGTTTGTGTTGTTTCAGCTAATAACATGGCAAAACATTTTATGGCTTCATCATGCCAATCGCTTTGTTGCATTCGTTCACCGCGACAATTAAGCCAATTAATATCAGCTAATCCCGTTTTGTCTGAATGCTCTTTGCCGTGGTGATAATGACTGCGATTTAATAAAGGGTGCGCTTTACGTAATGCAATTAAGCGTTTAACAAAGTTAAGTTGTTGCAGGTCATTATTGGCTTGCCAATTAAGCCACGAAATATCATTGTCTTGACAATAAGCATTGTTGTTTCCTTGTTGGCTATTACCCCTTTCATCACCAGCGAGTAGCATAGGTGTTCCTTGGGCAATAAATAATGAGGTGAGTAAATTGCGTTTTTGTCGTAACCGTAGTTGATTAATTGTGCTGTTGGTACTTTCACCCTCAACCCCAAAATTAATACTAAAATTAGCATTATGACCATCTTGGTTTTGTTCACCATTAGCTTCATTGTGTTTGTCTTGATAGGTGACTAAATCGTGCAAGGTAAAACCATCGTGACTGGTAATAAAATTGACACTTGAGCTTGGGCGGCGGCTGGGGTTTTCAAATAAATCACTTGAGCCATGCAAGCGCTGCGCAAATTCGGGAGCCATACCTTGATCGCCGCGCCAAAAGCGGCGACAGGTATCACGAAATTTATCATTCCACTCTAACCAACTGTTAGGGAAATTGCCAAGTTGATAGCCGTTATTACCTACATCCCACGGCTCTGCAATGAGCTTTATTTTAGATAAAATAGGATCTTGACGAAGTATGCTAAAAAAGTGGCTCTGATTATTAAAACCATGGTTATCACGCCCTAAACTTGGCGCCAAATCAAAACGAAAACCATAAACCCCCATCTTTTCAACCCAATAACGTAGGCTATCGGTGACTAATTGTAATACGCGTGGGTGTTGAATATTTAAAGAATTACCGCAGCCAGAGTTGTTAATATAAAACCGCTTATCTTGCGGATTTAATAGGTAGTAACTGGCGTTATCTATTCCTTTATAACAAAGCGTTGCACCAAGATGATCACCTTCGGCGGTATGGTTGTAAACCACATCTAAAATAACTTCGATGCCAAGGCTATGATATTTTTCAACAAGTTGTCTAAATTCTTTAATGCAGTGCTTAGTACCATCATTAAGGCAATATTTAGCATTCGGTGTGAAAAAATTAAGCGTGTTATAACCCCAATAATTTGTCAGCCCTTGCTCTTGTAAAAAAGGTTCATCTAAAAAGCTGTGAACAGGCATTAATTCAATACTGGTAATGCCTAATTCTTGAATATATTGGCAAATACTATCACTTGCTAACCCTGCAAATGTTCCTCGTAACTCAATGGGAACGTTTTTATTTTGTTGAGTAAAGCCTTTTACGTGTAATTCATAAAGTATGGTATCGCGACGGCGAATTTGAGGATAAGTAGAGCAGTTATCGAGTGCTTTAATAACAACACATTTAGGTAAATAGGCACTGTTATCGCGCGTATCAAAGGTTAAATCATGTTGCTCGTTATATTGATCATAACCATAATGGGTATCACTATAAATAAACTCGCCAAATAGTTGTTTCGCATAAGGGTCGAGTAATAATTTATGGGCATTAAATCTATGTCCTTGATGGGGATCAAAGGCTCCATGAACACGATAGCCATATAGACTACCCTCGGGAAGGTTGTCGATATGACCATGCCATACTTCATCGGTAAACTCGGGTAATGTAATGCGAGCAATTTCTTGTTTACCGCTTTTATCAAATAAGCATAATTCAACTTTACTCGCATTGGCTGAAAACAGTGCAAAATTAACACCTGTTTCAGTTAATGTTGCGCCTAAAGGGTAAGGTAGCCCAGCACTGATTTGATAAGGTGTACTTATTGCAGGCACTATTAATGATCCTTAATGGCTAAAATTAAGGTACTTAACGGTGGTATAGTAATTTCAATGCTATGTGCTTGTTCTTGCCAAGGTATTGGTTGGCTTGTTACACCTGAAGTATTGCTTAAACCACTACCGCTGTAAATTTTAAGATCTGAATTAATTAATTCAACGTAAT
>WGGB01000025.1 GCA_015491935.1 Alteromonadaceae bacterium | reverse complement strand
TTAATATCAATTAAATTATCAGACACGCCATCGCGTAGGTCGGATATACCAAAGTTGGTTTTACCGCCATGATCATTAGGATCATCAACATAACCGCCTTCACGCCCTAAGACTAAATGAATAGCATTAAGGGCGTTGCTTGGTATGTTTTCTGTGAGTATTAAGTGAAATTCTTTCATACCGCCAGTATGGCGGTATGACTAGATTAGGTGAGATTCAACGGGGTTAATGCTAATGGTGTTATAGCTTAATTAATTTTAGGTAATAAAAAAGCTCCTTATGGAGCCTTATTTAACAGTATTTTTGTTGTTGGTGGTTATTTAAGTCCGTTTTCCATTGCCTGATAGATTCTACAACATATTTAGCTTGTTGCGCGGTTCCATTGTACTTAGATAACAACTTAACAGAAGCTAAAGCATAAAAAACTTTTAGAATGATTTCTGTAGTCAAAAAAGGCGTAAAAGCGAAGAATGATTTTAACACTGCAATTAGATAACGCTCTTCAATCGCAATAATTTTTGAATTATCACTAGCTGCTTTTTCTAATAAGCTTTCTGCATTTCTAGACATTCTCTTAGTCGCCTTTATAAATGCAGTAAAACGCCTAAAATCAAACAAAATTGTTTTATAATCGTTATAAGCATGAATTGTCCCGCTATCTGATGCGATAACTTTATATAAATGTATATATTCTTTTTTAGTTAAGGTGTCATAATTATCCCTTAAAAGTTTCATAGCATCTCTTCTAACGGCACAAAATTCAAATAAATTTTCATCATGCTTTTTCAGCTCATGCATACGATAAGTTTCAAGTATTAGCCAAAGTACAAGTGAAAATAATAAAATTTCAATTATCATTTTTTTTCCTTTGTTGTATTACTTTTAGGTGGTTTTCTTTTAATACCAAAATTTTTATCCATCAAGACTATAAAACGCTCTCGATACTGTCTATTTTCTGCAGCTAACCGATCTATCTCTTTTTGCCTGTCTGATAAACGACCTTTATATTGTGAAAAAATATGGTAATGAAGTAGTAATATAACGATAGCTAATAAAGCTTCCTTAACACTAACTCCTGCTTTTATTGCTGATATAAAAGCATTTATCAATTCCATTTATTATTCTCTATTATGATGGTAGAACAAAAAACTACTATTTTGTATTAAAAATAGTAGTTGAATAATAAAACCTAACTATTGTAGTTAACAATATAGGTTAACAAGTGAGTAAAGTGTATTACATTACCCCACTTAAATACAACTTTATGTGGGATTTAAGTGGGATTTTTACAAAAATATTTTGTAAAAATTCTTTATTCACTGAATATAAAAACAGTTAATCAGTGTGGTTTATTTGTTTTTTAATGTTTTCGCTATTTCTACGAGCATTTCAGCTACAACTAGGATGATGAAAAAACTCAAAATTGGCGACTCGTTCATAAACTCTAATAATGTCATTGTTTACTCCTAATTTATCGACTTGCCACCAATGGCAAACCTTGAATATAACTGCAATCAAATTGCCCTTTAAATACCGCTTTGCAACCTTGTGGTAATGGCAATTTACAACTAGTACAAGTACCAATAGCGGCTTGGTCGTGTTTAATGCGATCTCCGTCAATGCGCATGAGTGTCATTAAATATTCACTGATACTATCAAAACCGCGTATGATCGCTTGCTCGTTAAGTTGCTGCTGTTCGCTAGCACTAGCGTTTATTGCTAAGCTTTGCACGGCTAATTTTGCTTTTTTAGCGCGTTGTTTTTGCTTGCGTAACCGAGCTTGTTCTCGTATTCTGGCTTTATCTGCTGTTGTTTGTTCTTTTTTCATCGTGACACCTTATTAAATTTCTTTTTTTTGCGTGACTGTCACACAGCCACCTAAAACAACTTCCCCTGCTTTTTATCAATAAACAACTGTCGTTGCTCGGCACATATTTGGTAAACCGATTGCTGTGTTAAGTTATATTTTTTCATTAACTCGCGGTGGTTATGGCCGTTAAAGTCGTGGTACAAGTTAGCATCACGCAGGGCTTTTTTTAGTTTGTCGTTACGCGGCATGTACACCATGCCGCCACCTAAAAAGTGTGATTGACGGATGATCAAACGTTTGGCTATGCGCCATGCTTCATCGTGAGTAAAGCCGTCTTCTTTAAGTTCGCTTACGTTAACGGCAATTAAATCAGCGAGCATTTTCGGCCATGCTCTATCGTCGTTTGGCAAAGCATCGCTATGGGCTAATAAATCATTAAGATTATCGTCAGTGGGTAATAATTCTTGGTGACTCATTTTGCTCCCCTTGGGTTTATTTTCATTGCGTTAGCGTCTACACCATATTTGGCTAGTTGATCTTGCCATAGGCGATTGTTTTCGCTTTCGCTAACGGGACGGCTTTGTTTTATTTCTACCGTTGAGTTTTGTTGTTTTACTACGCCGTTCATAGGGTGGTTAAACGAGTCTTTAAGCCCTGTTAAAACTTGTTTTAAGTAGTTGTGATTACTTAATGGTTTTACGGTTTCGCCACCTTGTCTTTTAGTGTGAATATTTCGTACGGTAGCGTCACAACCTGCTGCCAATAACGACAAATTAGGTGTTAATGCTAAGGTTTCGCTTAATAGCTTTAATGCTCTACCATTGTTTAAGTCGCTTTTGGCTGGTCGAAATAAACCTATGTATTGCAATACACTACTGGCAATTGTGCTGTTAAGTTTGGCCAGTGTTGCCATAAGCTCTCTACCTGATTCGTCTTGCACCATAGCATCAATGTGTACTGTTGCGTGACACGTTGGACATCTGCCTAGTTTCATAATTTACGTACCTTGCTGCGTGCGTTTTTGCCATTTTTTTAGGCTTTCTAATACTTTTACCGCTTGCTGTGGGCTTAAAAATTGTGCGTGATAACTTAAATTTGAGTCTTTTGCTTGCAGCATACGGGTAATGTAGCTGTCGAGTGCTTGCTCTGAGCCGTCACGAACAATGCCTTGCTTATGCATACTTATCCAAACCGCACGTAATTTGGCAACTTGCCCTACGGTATTGGGTGTTGTTTTTGGGCTGTAGCGTTTACCGTTTTTAGCCTGTTTTTTCTTAACTGTGAAACCCACTGTTTTAAAATGCTCTAGCACTTGTTCAAGCTCTTTAATAGTCATTTTGGCGCAGCTGCTTTTACCCGTAACGTCTTTTAAAACGCTACGGTAAACGTCTTCATCAAGGTTAAGTTCACGTTTACCCACGTGTACTAGTTGTATTAATCTATTTCTCATTATTCGTCGTCCATAAATGACAAAACATAGCTAACGTGGGTTTCAAGTAGTTCTTGAATGTCATTTTTACTCATGCCATCAAGGGCTAGGTCTTCAATAATGGTGGCAATTATATTTGCTTGTTCAATAGTCATAGTTGTTCCTTTGGCTGCTCGTCAGTACCCAATAACCACATTGAGTAGACCTAACGCATTGCTACGTTAGGTTTCGCTTATAAAAATAATTCGTTTTCGAGTCGTTTTTTCTCCTCTAATTCTTCAATACGTCGGCGAGTCTTGCAGGCTTGTTGGTCTGCGACTAACGGGCGTTTGGCGACGGTTTTACGGGCAAAATGCATCTCCAACATTTGCTTTTGATCTTTATTAGGGCTCATGCCACTGCCTCCGTTTTGCTTAGGTCGTATAAATCTGCTTCATATTCGCGCAAATACTCCACCATTAAGCTGGTTTGATTGGGATGTTCCGTTACCCACATAAGGGCGGCAATAACACCTTCTTCAAAGGTGGCGTCTTCAGCTAATACGGTGCCGTGTTTTTCTTGCGCTTTGGCGGCTGCGCCAATTTCTTCTAATATTTCAAGTCCACTTTTCATGTTGGCTCCTCATGTTGCTAGGCATTGGCAAGGTCTAAGCAAACTTGATGCATAAATTCATGATCTTGTTCGCGTTGATAAAAACGTAAATAGGTTTTAGAGCCTGAAATACTAATGCTGTCGGCTATGGCTTCCATGGCTTCTAACCATTGCGTATCTTTTATGTCTAAGCGACGTAACCCTAAAATACGGCTAACACTAATATTGCCTTGTTTGTCGGTTTGAAAGGCGTGTTCAACCAGCGCTTTTATGTTGTCGTTACTGCCTTCGCTCCAACGGTGAATACATTCGTCGATTAACGATTTAGCAATTTGTAACCGTTCATCAAAACAAATGCTTTCGCTGATAGAGCGCTTGATCATCTTTTTGCCGTTAAAATTGGCAAGGCTTACGTTGCCTTTTTTACCGCCAATTTGCATACCGTATTGCTCGCTGCTCAGCTCAATAAAGTCGCTAATATCCATTAAGGCTTGCATACGAAATTCACGTAGTTGTTTGTTAATGTTTTCGGCTTTGGCTAGTAGCTTTTCAACTAATTCATCACGCAATAAGTCGATAGCTTCAATTTTTGACTCTGGTACCAAGTGACCTGCTGAGTTTTGGCGATAACCTTGGGGCAGTTGGTTTTGTTGATTTTGCATAAGTTTCTCCTAATTTTTCCAAAAAATAATGCAGCCGTTGTGGGTGCTAAAGTTAATTTCTTCACGTATGCCATTTTTAGTGCCGCGAATAATCAGCGGTTCACCGTTTAAATGGCTCGGTTTTTGAATTTCGATACGGGGCTTTTGTTTTGCCATTTCAACGCTAAGCACGGTAACACCACGATTAATTAAATCGCTAAGGGCACGTTGTGCTTTGTTCATTTGTTTTATGATCACGTTGTTTTGGGCGCAATGTTGTTGTTTGGTTTTAAGCATTGGTTTGCTCCTTGATTTGTATTAACTGGTTATATTGTTTAGCTAGGCTAGTTAGCTCC
>WGGB01000024.1 GCA_015491935.1 Alteromonadaceae bacterium | reverse complement strand
GTAAAGTAACGTGGACAGCGAGATTAGCCTATAAAATAAATAAAAATGTTAATGTATTTGCTACCGCAGCCACTGGTTTTAAAGCATCATCTTGGAACTTGTCGCGTGATTCACGTCCGTTCCCTGCTGATTTAAGTGCGCTAACTTCTGCCGGCTTAGTACAACCAAATCAAGCTACCGGAACACGTTTCGCTGAACCAGAAAAATCAACGGTATATGAGCTTGGCCTGAAATCATCGTTTAAAAAAGGATCGTTTGACATCACTATATTTGATCAAACAATTAATGATTTTCAATCAAGTATATTCAATGGAACCGGATTTGTATTATCGAATGCGGGTAAGCAATCTACTACAGGCGCCGAATTTAATTCTATCTTTAGAGCTACCGATTCTATTTCTTTAACCTTTGGCGGTATATTGCTTGATCCAGTATATGATTCATTCGTAGGTGGTAATGGCGTAAACGGTCCAGAAGATTTATCAGGCAAGAAACCAGCGGGTATTCATAAAAAGAGTATTACCGCAGGAATTGTATACGAATTTGAATTAGACAATGGCATGTATGGCTTTGTCCGTACCGATTATCTTTACGAAGATAAAGTACGTCTTGTTGATAATATTCCAGATTCTTTAACACGACAAGTTAACACCGTTAATGCCAGTGTAGGCCTCACATTTAACAATGGGGTTGAGTTAAAAATATGGGCACGTAACCTTACTAATGATCAATACTTTATGTCTGCTTTCCCAACAACACTTCAGTCTGGAAGTTACAGCGCATATCCGAATCAGCCTCGCACGTTTGGCGCAACTGTTTCGTATGAGTTTTAATCCATAAAAGTAACTTTGATAAAATGGCCCTTTATAGGGCTATTTTTTTGTTTGCCCAGCGAAGCTGGCAAACCCGTCCACTTGAAAGAAAGTGGAGTCACCCCGACTAAGGGGAAGATGATCCGAATGGCAATGGCGTTACTGGCTAACGGTAGGGTCTGAAGGAAGCCATAGGAAGTTAGAGGTACACAACTAACCGTAACCTGTTTCGGCGGTATTGGTGGGTAAGCGTCCAAAATAGCGCGAAGCCCTATACTTAGTCAGACCAATACTGTGTTTGAGGGTGGAATTTCTAACAGGGAGCTAGTGCAGTAACTGGGGAAGCCTGGCATCTAAACTTATTTTTAAGTAAGTGGCTTAAATTCAAGGAGAAACCCAAGATTTAATGTCGGTGTGAGGTGGCAGATGAACCCGTAGTAGTGAGTAAGGCTAGGCCGATGAAAGCCAGTAATGGTGTGGAGGATAAAACCAAGCCGACTATCAGCAACGTGTTTGATAGGGTCAGTTTTAGTCAAAAGCTTAAATTGATTGCGAAGGGGAGAAGTGATTTATAAATCACAAAATGACGTGGAATTTATATCGAGTCTACGAGTTGCCTAATAAGGCAAGGTCTCCTTAATTTGGCTGAGGGTGAAACCAAGGCTGAGAATGGAACTGGGCGTGGGGAGTAATTATTTCTCTTTATTAGAGACAAAATAAAGGTGGTTAAGTACATTGCATTTATAGGGAGAAAAAAATCCCCTTGCTAGAAGGCTTACCGCGATAATGAAACAAACCTAACCGATACAAAGGAAACTAAATCTAGGTGATGTGAGACAATAATGTGAGAGTTCATTTTAGTCTTTATGGGCGCATGCTATCACTGCAAGCGCTCTATATGGCTTACAAACAAGTGAGAAAGAATCGAGGCGCTGCCGGCATTGACGGGCAGAGCATAGGTGATTTTACGCAAAATTTGGAAAAAGAGCTTAAGCAATTATTGCTTGAACTGAAAGAAAAGCGCTATCAAGCGCAACCAGTAAAGCGCGTCGAAATCGACAAAGATGATGGCGGCAAACGATCACTGGGTATTCCAACGGTTCGAGACCGGATTGTTCAACAATGTCTAGCTAACATCATGACACCGATATTTGACCCACACTTTCACCCATCAAGTTATGGCTATCGTGCGGGGCGAAGTTGTCATCAAGCCATCAGCAAAGCGACGTTATTTATACGCAGGTATAATAAGCGTCATGTTGTTGATATGGATCTGTCGAAATGTTTTGATATGCTTGACCACGACTTAATTATAAAGTTTGTGCGAAAACGACTCACAGACGGCAGTATCTTAGGCTTGATAAAACAGTTTCTCAAAAGCGGTGTAATGGTAGGCTCAACGTTTGAAAGTAGTGAACTTGGTAGCCCACAAGGTGGCGTTATCAGTCCGCTATTATCAAATATCTACTTAGATGAGTTTGATCAAGAAATGATGAAGCGTAAACACCGAATAGTGCGTTATGCTGATGATATCTTGATATTCTGTACTTCAAAATCAGGTGCAGAGAACGCATTGAAGGTAGCAAGTAAAATCTTAGAAGTAACGCTGAAACTTAAAGTGAATGAGCGTAAAACCCATATAGCACATAGCGATACGGGGATAAAATTCTTAGGGGTGATAATTGGTAGCAATTACACACGTATTCAAGAAAAGAAGCTCAAAAACTTCAAAGTTAAGGTAAAACAACTGACAAAGCGCAACGGAGGAAGTAATTTAGCTCAACGGCTAAAATGGCTAAATCCAGTGCTTAGAGGGTTTGTAAACTACTTCAAGATAGCGAATATAAGCAGTAAACTCAAAGGATTGGCGAGTTGGGTAAGGCGAAGATTGAGGGCGGTGCAACTGACCTTGTGGAAGAAACCGACAAAATTACATCGGCGACTGAAACAATTGAAATATAAACCCCCCTTTAAATTCATCAAAATGAAATCATGGAGAAATAGTGGCAGTCCGTTAGCTCACTATGCCATGCCTAATAAGTGGTTTAAGGAAATTGGACTGTATTCGATAGATGAAGTTGAAACAGGTGTTCTTGCTTCTTATTATTAAAACAATGAGAAACAGTAAATTGCAGGAGCCGTATACGAGGTCCGTACGTACGGTTCTGTGAGAGGGATGAGGCTAAAGCCTCACCCTACTCGATATGGCGATTTTTAACTTGTTTTAACTTGTTTTTACCTCCTTTCTATTTAGGTTTATCTTAATGTTGTCAGTGTGACTGTTTGTGAGCCTGCATTTTTTCTTGCATCGCTAACCATTTATCTTTTTGCTCTGGTGTTAATAGCGCAAATATATCGTAGCGTGTTTTAGCTTTGATCAAGGCAAGTTGATCAAAGGTAGTCTTATAATTAACTTTTAAATCAAGGATCGCTTGTTCATCAAATGCGGGCGCGGTTAACAGAACTTGCATCGCTTGGTGAAAGGCTTTCATTGTGGGTTGATACGTTGCTCGTTGAGTTTTAGCTTCAATAAAAATTTGTTTAATTTGGCCTTTCTGCTCAGACGTTAGTGAAAGCATTTTAGCCATATGTCTGAATTTTTTGTGCATCATCTTTTCATGCATACCTCGATGTTTATGCTGATGGCGCATGGTATTAGATGGTTGCGCTATGGTTGTAACACTATTATTTGATAACGGATGATTATTTGCTTTAGCGATTGAGAGCAAAGCACTTGCGCTGATCAGCGTGAGGGTAAATAAAGCTAATTTTGTGTTTTTAGTTAATGATATTAATTTCATAATAAATCCTCTTTGTTTTTTCATTAATTTAATTTTCGAGAGTAACTATAGCGGACAGAATGCAAAGAAACGCCAAGTGAATGTAAAGGTTGTGTAAAGTACTATAATTAATATTGGATCTTGTGAAGGATCCGTTATGCTAACGTTATTCCTTTAATCTTGAAATAAATAATATGGCTACAACCACGGTCAAAAAAAACCTTTTACTGATTGATGATGATCAAGAACTGGCGGAACTGCTAACCGAATATCTGGCTAGTGAAGGCTTTACATTACATTGTTGTTTTGACGGTATTTCTGGTTTAGCAAAAACTTTTGAGCAACCTTTTGATTTAATTTTATTAGACGTAATGATGCCCGGTTTAAATGGCTTTGAGGTATTAAAAGCGTTAGGTGACCAATATAAGACTCCCATTTTAATGTTAACCGCTAAAGGCGATGAAGCGGAGCGGGTATTAGGGTTAGAATTAGGTGCAGACGATTATCTAGCTAAACCCTATAATCATCGAGAATTATTGGCCCGTATTAAAGCAATATTACGACGAATTGATATTGCGAAAGCAACAACTTCAACGGCGCTGATCAAATCAGTCAATGGTGTTGAACTACATCAGGGAACGCGTTCGGTTGTTTGTAACAAGCAACCAATATTATTAACGGGTACCGAATATCAAATTTTAGATTATTTAATGCAACATCATGGTGCTATTGTAAGTAAAGAAACGTTATCTAAAATTGTACTTGGTCGGCAGTTAACACCGTTTGATCGCAGTATTGATATGCATGTTAGTAATATTCGTCGTAAGTTATTAAGCTGTGGTAAAGATGAAAAAATGAAAACCATCCGTGGAGCCGGTTATCTATTTTTATCCGGTGGTAATGAACTTGAATAACGGTGTTATAAAGACAATATTATGTCAATAAAAGTTAATTTTAGATTTTCATCAATCGCAGTAAAACTATTTTTTTGGTTTTGGCTAGTGGCCATTATTTCGGTGTTTTCCTCTCATATTATCATTAAACAATTGGGCAACACACAACTCAGTTTGCCTGTTCATCCCCATGATATAAGGCAACTTAACTTTATCGAACATTACACTGCGACTAATCCGGTAAATACGGTTAAGTATTTTTTTCAGCAATTAAGGCACTTCAAATTATTGAGAAACAAAAATATATGGTTGAAAAATTTGGATAACTCAAAAATATATTCCTATAAAAAAAGGATGAGTGGTCAATTAAAAAATTATTTACGAGACCATAATTTAGTCGTTGCCGCTACCATTCAATTTAGTCACTTTAGATTATCAGGCCCCAGTGTTGTTCATATTAATAAACAACCTTATAAACTTTATATTTCAACGAAACTAAAACATCAACGACCGCCTTGGTTGGTTCAGCGTATTCCGCTGTGGTTGCGAATTACTATAACGGTGGTGATTAGTTTTCTATTATTATGGTTGTTAGCAAAATCTTTAAGTCGTCCGCTATTGAAAATTCAACAAGCGGCTAATGAGTTGGGCAACGGGAAATTAAATACCCGTGTACAACACCTGGAACAGCGCCAAGATGAATTAGGACAACTGGCTAAAAGTTTCAATCAAATGGCAGAGAAATTAGAAAACTCAGTGGTGTCACAACAGCGATTATTAGGTGATGTATCCCATGAATTACGATCGCCCATGACTCGGTTACAACTGGCAATCGCTTTAGCAAACAAGTCTGTGCATGCGCCGGATGACTTAGAAAAATATTTATTGCGCTGTGAAACTGAGGTAAGCCGATTAGATAAAATGCTGGGTGACGTTATTACGCTGTCGAGGTTAGAAAACACCTTACCGATACATGCTTCATTACCTATTAATATAAGTAGACTAATGACAGATTTAATCGCTGATGCCCAATTTATTGCCGATGAAAAATCAATTACTATTGTTTTTGAATTAGCAAAAGAGCACAATTTTCTATGTAATGAGCAGTTACTTGCCAGCGCAATAGGAAATATTTTAACCAATGCCGTTAAATATAGTCCTAATAATACTGAAATCAACGTTAAGGTTCGGTCTTTACCTGACTCCTTAAGTATATCAATTAGTGATTGTGGTGAAGGTGTTCCTGAAAATGCGCTTGCCTCATTATTTAAGCCTTTTTATCGCGTCCAAAATGATCGTGCCAGAACCACCGGCGGCACTGGTTTGGGGTTAGCCATTGCAAAACAAGCCGTATTAGCACATCACGGTAATATTAGCGCGCAGAACAATAAAAAAGGGGGATTAACCATTGTTATTG
>WGGB01000023.1 GCA_015491935.1 Alteromonadaceae bacterium | reverse complement strand
AAGATTTTAACAATTTTTCTGCTACTATACCGTTATTAATGACAGAAAAAGATGCGGTAAAATGTCAATCGTTTGCTAAAGCCAATTGGTGGTATGTTCCCGTAGATGCCTCTTTTGATAGTGAACAAACAGACCCCTTATTAAGACAAATAATTGAAATAATGAGTTGTCGTAACTAAATCATTTAATACATAAAACAAAGAGAATATTATGGCTTTTGATACAAAATTAATGGAAATTTTAGCGTGCCCTGTATGTAAAGGTAAGCTTGATTATGATAAAGAACAGCAAGAATTAATTTGTAAATTTGATCGCTTAGCTTACAAAATAGATAACGATATTCCTGTATTGCTAGAAACCGAAGCACGCCGAATTGAAATTGAGCAAGACTAATCTGAAACTAACTAAGTTGAGTTACTTATGACAAATTTTAGTGTGGTTATTCCCGCACGATTCGAATCGTCGCGTTTACCAGGTAAAGTACTTGCCGATATTAATGGCAAACCTATGATTCAATGGGTGGTTGAAAAAGCACAACTAAGTGGCGCAACAAAAGTGATTGTTGCAACCGACAATGAACAAGTTGCTAATGTAGTAACTAGTTTTGGTGGTGAAGTATGCCGTACCCGTAGCGATCATCAATCGGGCACAGAGCGTTTAGCGGAGGTTATGACACAATATAACTTTAGCGATAATGAGGTGATTGTGAATGTACAAGGAGACGAACCTTTTATTCCACCTGAAAATATCGCGCAAGTAGCACATAATTTAGCGAGCCAACAGTGCGCGCGTATGGCAACATTAGCCATTAGCATAAATTCGGTTGAAGAAGCGTTAAACCCTAATGCGGTAAAGGTACTCACAGATAAAAATGGCTATGCGCTGTATTTTTCACGCGCGACTATTCCTTATGATCGCAATCGTTTTTTAAATAACGAGACAATCACAGAAATTGGCGATTATTACCTACGTCATGTTGGTATTTACGCGTATCGTGCTGGCTTTATTAAAGATTACGTTAATTGGCCTGCGAGTGAGTTAGAGCATATTGAAGCACTCGAACAACTACGCATATTGTTTCAAGGCGAAAAAATTCATGTTGCCGTTGCTAATACCAACGTCCCTGTTGAAGGTGTCGATACGCCTGATGATTTAGAAAAAGCACGCGTTTATGCGTTAACCTTATAGCGAGTGTTAACGCAATAAAATTACTTTTTAGGAAAAGTTTAGAACTAGATGAAGTAGCTTATTATTTGATGAATTATAAAGGCTTTTTTTATGCGATTTTTTCATAGATATTTTGATACTATTTGAGACTTTTATTATTTCCAAACTAATTCTTAAAATATAATCATACTAGTAAGTAATAATATCCCAATCATTGCCACAAAAACGGCAATTGTCAGATAGATGCTTTTGTCAGTCTCTATAACCCCTTCTTCTAAGTGCCTGATCCATCGAGTATAATAACGGTAGGTATAAAGAGCAAGGATAATACCAGCCCCAACAATTACCATTCCAAGGTAATTATAATACCCAACATGAACAAGTTGTGGTAAAGATGAGGTGTCTTTGCCTTTAAGTTCAACACTAATAAGATGAAGAAACAGCTCGAATTTTTCTACAACAAATCCCAAAATTATTATAGAAATTGATGTACCTATAAGTGCAGTTGTTGCACGTTCTACTGCCATTAAATCTTTTGGGTCTATTGATGATTTTGATTTTTTACTCATAAATTTATACTTAATACCTTTGAAAGTGCTTCTTATTTGAAAAAACTTGTTTTTATTTTAAAAGGTCAGAATACAAAGCATAGAAATGCTCTTAAGCCATCAATAAAAAATTAACAAGGCACCCATTTAAATTTGTATTTACATATTCATGATACCTCAAAATGTCTAAAGCAAGTATCTTGAGGTAACATGAGTATAAAAGCCAAGCAAAATAATGACAACCGTAAGGAAACAATAAATAATACCATTAATGTTATTAAATTTCTTCCCAACTCATAGCTATGCTCGATGCTCAATAACAAGGCAAATTTGTTTAGATCTCATATAGACGTGCTTGGCAATTTTTGTCACTATCAGTAGATAAAAAAGCGATAAAGCCTAACAAACCGTATATAGCTCTTTGCTTGAGTAATTGTAGTCGTCCAAATTAGCATCATACTTTTTTCCAAATTCCTGACATAAATGAAATTACTTTTTAGTTAAATACTTAGTTAGTATTTTATCTAACTCATTAGCAAAGTTTTGGCGGTCAGTTTTGCTTATCGCTGGTGGCCCACCTGTTTGCACACCACTGGCGCGCATGGTGTCCATAAAATCGCGGATATTAAGACGCGCTTTAATATTATGCTCGGTATAGAGTTCGCCGCGAGGATTTAGCGCTTGTCCGCCTTTTTCTAAAACCTCGGCAGCTAGTGGAATATCGGCCGTGATCACTAAATCGCCAATAGTTAAGCGTTTTACTATTTCATCATCGGCAACATCAAAGCCCGAACTAACTTGTAATAGTGTAATATTACGTGCTGGCGGAATATGCATTGAATGATTAGCGACTAGTGTCACCTCTAATTGTGTACGCTGTGCAGCGCGAAATAAAATATCTTTGATCACCACAGGACAAGCGTCGGCGTCTACCCAAATTTTCATCATTATTTAATACATTGTAGAATGGTTAGTATGCAAGTATTTTCAACGTTAGCGAAGGGAACTACAAGCTTTCTTTTAGTGCTTTATTAAGATGACGAACTATGGTGCAAAATATCAAACCGCAATATCGACAAATATGGCAAACGGTACAAGCTATTCCAGCGGGAAAAGTAGCGAGTTATGGGCAAATTGCTGATTTAGCTGGCTTACCCAAACGGGCACGCTTAGTAGGTAAGGCGCTCGGCTGCGTACCTAAAAATGGTTGGCAAGGGCAAGCGGTGCCTTGGTATAGGGTAATAAATTCACAAGGTAAAATATCATTACCACAGGGGAGTGATGGTTCCTTGCTGCAAAAGCAATTACTGCAAGACGAACAAGTAGTGGTGATCGGCTGTCGAGTAAAATTAAAAGACTATCAATGGCAACCTAGCATTGATGAATTGTTGTTTAAATTGCAGTTTTAATTAACCTTTTCTCGGAGGACAATAGCTTATAACTGATATTTATCTAACAACTTTATTGCGACCTCTTTCGTTAATTGTTGCGCATCGTCAATTGTTTCGCACAATTTTGCTAACAGCTTTTTATGTATTTCGCCTAATTCAAAAGCTTCTTTATAGGGGCGATGTTCAAACATCACCATGGCATAACGAGGGCTAAAACGCTTAGGGAACCATTGTTGAATTTTAAAGGCGCATTGCTTTTTCAGTAAATAATCTTTTTGCATTACGCTGCTACGCATTTCAATGTAATTTTCAATCGCCATATCGGCAATGGCATCACTGTTAACTTTGCGTTGTTGCTCTATGGTTTGAAAAAATTGTTGCCAATTAAAGTCTGAATTTAACTCGCTAGCCTTAGGTAATAATTGGTTAATTAAATCACAATCTTCAAAACCACAATTCATTCCTTGACCATGAAATGGAACAATAGCATGGGCGGCATCACCTAAAATGAGTGCTTTGTCGGCAAATGACCATGGCGTGCATTTTATCGTTGCCAATCGGCCAATGGGGTTAGTAAAAAAGTCATCTTCGAGATTATAGATTAGCGGTTTTAATTCGCTAAAATACTCATCAAAAAATTTATTGAGTTGTTCATTGTTTAGTAAATGACTAAAACTCATGTCGTTTTGATGCAGACCAGCTGATAAACCTTTGGCAGGCAAAAATAGCGTGACGGTAAAACTGCCATCAAGGTTAGGCAAAGCGATGATCATAAAATTACCGCGCGGCCAAATGTGTAAGGCGTTTTTATCCAGCTTGTGCTTGCCATTTTTATCGGCTTTTATCACTAATTCTTTATAGCTGTGATCGAGTAGTTGCTCTTCATTTTGATACTGCACGAGGTGGCTATTTTGCTTTAAAATAGCTTTTCTCACCGGTGAATTTGCTCCATCAGTTCCCATTAATTGCTGAAAATGGTGGTTAATATTTTCACCTTGATGAACTAAGTTTAGCTGATTTTGACTAAAATCAACGTCGGCTACTCTATGTTCAAAATGAAAATTAACCTTACCTGTTAATTCGGCCTGCGTCATTAAATAGCCGTTTAATTCACCACGAGAAATAGAATAAATAACTTCATGAGCCTGTTGTCCGTAAGCTTGTAAATTAGCTTGCTGACCATCAATGTGTACCATACGACCACGCATAGGTATAAGCATTTTTTCAATATCATTCATTAAACCTAAGTCTTTAAGTGGCTTAATTCCGCGATTGGCTAGCGCCAAATTAATTGATTTTCCCGCGCTAATATCGACTTTGCGTAAATCAGGGCGCGATTCAAACACTTCAACCTGATAGCCTTTTTTTGCCAGTACTAACGCCAACAAGGATCCAACCAAGCCACCACCGGCAAGGGTGATTATTTTGTTTTTTTGCGGGGCATTCATACTAAGCACTCCTTTAAAATTCTAACAAAGTGATAAATGTCAGCATACGAATTATACAAAGGCACAGGCGCGACACGAATAACATTAGGTTCGCGCCAATCGGTAGTGACGCCTTTCGCCTCAATACGATTAAAAACGGTTTTGCCATCAATACCAAGCTCGCCAATGAGTTGTTTATTGATCATTAATGATAATTGACAGCCACGTTGATGTTCGGCAGTTGGCGTGATCACGGTGATTTTGCCGTTTAATTCTTGGTTGAGTAAATCGAGCAAATATTGTGTTAATTTCAGCGATTTTTGACGTAATGCTTTAATACCGCCCGCCATTTTTATCACATCGAATGAGCCACGAATTGCGGCTAAGGATAATACTGGCGGATTTGATAATTGCCAGCCTTCGGCTGTTGGCATCGCTTTAAAATTATTGTCCATTTTAAAGCGGGTGGCTTTATCGTGTCCCCACCAGCCCGCAAAACGATTTAGCTCAGTATTTTGCGCGTGTTGTTGATGAACAAAGCAACCCGCGACAGAGCCTGCGCCAGCATTTAGATATTTATAAGAGCACCAGCAAGCGAAATCTACTTGCCAGTCGTGCAATGATAATTCGATATTGCCGACTGCATGGGCGAGATCAAAACCAATCTTTATACCTTTAGCATGAGCTTTTTCGGTGATGGTTTTCATGTCTAACACTTGCCCTGTGTAATATTGCACGCTAGGTAATAATATTAGCGCTATTTCATCGCCTTGTTCTGCAATAATTTTATATAAATCATCATGGTTTAGTAATTCTTCCCCTTGGCGTGGTTGCCATAACAACATATTTTCATCAAGATTTTGATGGTGATGTTTTAGTTGTGATGCAACCGCATAATGATCAGAGGGAAAGGCGTGATCTTCAATTAAAATTTTTGTCCGTTTGCCTTGTGGTTGATAAAAGCTCACCATCATAAAATGCAAATTAGCGGTGAGTGAATTCATCATCACCACTTCATTATTTTGCGCGCCGACTAATTGTGCCGCTTGCTCGGTTAAAAATTCGTGGTAAGGCATCCACGGATAGTCACCTTCAAAATGACCTTTTACGCCGCGTGCTTGCCACGCATCTAAAAACTCAATAACGTATTCTCGCGCCAGTTTTGGCTGTAACCCTAAAGAATTACCCGTAAAGTAATACTCTTCATCACCATTGTCTTGTTTAGGAATGCTAAATTGTTGACGCATTTCGGCGAGTGGATCTTGGCTATCGAGTTGTTGAGCGTAGGTTAAGCTATATTTATTCATTGTTATTCTTCTTATGTTTAAATACTTCTGTTTAAATTTTTATATTTTTCGCGCTATACAATACGGGGCGACTTGGCGCGGCATCATTAACAAAAGCGGGTATTTGTAAATTCATAAAATAAAAGCCGTCAGTCAGTTGATTATCGACATAAATCATTTCGGTGATGGTT
>WGGB01000022.1 GCA_015491935.1 Alteromonadaceae bacterium | reverse complement strand
TAACTAGTTGTTCTAATTGTAAAATAAATAACGCAGTAGTTGGTGATTTTAACCAGTAGAAATGATCACTTAGTTTGTGAGATTGGTATAATCTCATAAAAACTATACAGTATCTTCTATAGCCTCTTCTGAAGAAGGCCAAGCATTAATTACCGCTTTAACTAAGGTTGCTAACGGTATAGCAAAAAATACCCCCCAAACTCCCCATAGACCACCAAAAAATATTACCGCAATTATAATAGTAACAGGGTGTAAGTTTACGGCTTCAGAAAATAAAAGTGGTACGAGTAAATTACCATCTAACGCTTGTAATATGCCATACGCCAACATGACATAACCAAATTCAGGGCCAACACCCCACTGAAATAACGCAACTAACGTAACAGGAATCGTTACTATTGTTGCTCCAACATAAGGTACCAGTACCGATAAGCCAACTAACACGCCGAGTAAAACAGCATATTCTAACCCTAAAAAAACAAAGGCTAAGGTGGTCGCCGTACCAATAACCAATATTTCAATAATTTTGCCACGAATATAATTTAAAATTTGTTGATTCATTTCAATCGCGACTTGCTTCGCTAAACGTCTTTCTTTTGGAAAAAAAACCTGTAAACGTCCTAACAAAAGGGTCTTATCTTTTAAAAAGAAAAAAGTCATTAAAGGCACTAAAATCAAGTAAATCATTAAAGCGACAATATTAGAAATAGAACTTAATGAAGCTTTAACAATTATTTCACCCCACTCTAATAATTTAGCGTTAATCAAATTAATAAAAATTTCAATTTGGCTTTCTTGAAAAATTTCAGGATAGGTTTGAGGTAACGTTGACAAATAATCTTTACCTTGGGTCAACATTTTGGGTAATTCTTGAAACAAATGACTACTTTGCTGCCAAATAACAGGCATTAAACCTAAAAAGCCAATTAAGGATATTCCAACAAAAGCACTCACCACTAAAGCAACCGCTGCGGTATGAGACAACCCCATTTTTGTTAGTTTGTGTATCGGTAAATCTAATAAAAAGGCAATAGCTAACGCAACAAAGACAGGCATAAGCAAATTACTTAAAAAGTAAACAAAAATAAAGAGGGTTACTAATATAACCACGAGTGTGACAACGTGCGGATCTGAAAATTTACGTTTGTACCAATCTAAAAAAAATTCCACCATAAAATAATCTCTTTTGTTTTTTATAAATAATTTAACTTATGAATATTATGCCTTAACCCTTTGAATTTAGGCTACTAATTAAATCTTATTTTTCTATTTTTATTTCTAGTATATTGTCATCAATTTTTTGTTTATTAAAGGCCCATGAAAATTTTTCTAAATAATTAATAATATTTTTCTTTGAACCTTTGTCATATATACGTATCTTACAAACATCACCCGTTTGCATTTTTTTTAAAATAACCCGCATTTTTACTAAAGGTAGAGGACATTTTTCATGGCAAGCATCGTATTCATATAACATTTTTTGTATCCACTTTATAATTACTGCTATATAGAGTTAGAGTTTTAGAGTTAAAGTTAGCTTAATTTTAGACGTTATAACCACCTGTAGTATAACTAAAATAATCCGCTTAAGGATCATTTTGTTAGCTTCACTACCAATTAAATAATATACTGAAGTTAATTATAGGTCTTCACCGCAATGATGTTTAACAACAAAATAATGGTAGTAATGAGTTTATGGATACTCTTAATGAAAAACCAACATTAAAAGAAATTAATGCTTTTAAAAAGAAAATTTGTTGGGGTGATTTACCCACAGTTTTTCATATGGCATATAGTTCAATAAGCGATATTGATAATATTTTAACTCATGGGTTTGACAGTTCATATAAGCAATTATTCAATACCAGAAATTGGAACTTAACATTATTGGGTAGTCACAAAGACGATAAAGGCAATTTAGTCGTGAATAAACGACCACAAATTGCGCTACAACACGTATTTAATGAACAGCATTATGAGTTACACTGTTATCCTGTAATTAATGGCGAAAAAACAAATTTGCTCATGTTAAAAAACCCACAATCACCCTTTATCAATTGGTTTCCTGAATCAATGCAAATTTTATTTCGCCTAAGTAGTTTTGTCTCATTTATGACTTATCATGCTCAAGGTGGTGATGAAGCAGATATTGCTTTAATTAAATTTGCCCATTTCAAGGTCGAAGAATTAATAGAAAAGCTAAAGAAAACATTTGAGGTGATAGAGGTTTCAGGGCCAACCATTGAAGATTTCTATCATGAAATACAACATAGAAAAAATAGTATTATTTAATACTTTTATGCAACTTAAATTAACAGAATATATTACTTGATGAAATTATATTTAAAGCGATTAATACTCAATAAACGATTACAAAAAAAAATAACCAGTATTGTCTTATTACTGTCTTTTATCTCTGTGGGAGCAATAGCACAAACCCAAGATAAAAATACATTACCTGAAATCGGTACCGCAGCAATTAGTTCTTTATCGTTAGATAAAGAACGGCAAATTGGCAATATAATGATGCGTCAATTACGCGCTTCTCAGCCCGTTATTAATGATCCAGTTTTAGGCGAATACATTAATCATTTAGGTAATGAATTAGTCAAAAATGCAGATAATGTAAATTATCAATTTAAGTTTTTCTTACTCAACAAAAAAGAAATAAACGCGTTTGCTTTTTTTGGTGGTCATGTTGCTATTCATAGCGGCTTAGTCACCTTAGCCGATAACGAAAGTGAATTAGCCGCCGTTATCGCCCATGAAATATCGCACGTAACTCAACGCCATTTAGCACGTCGTTTAGAATCTCAACGCCGCAACCAACCCTTAACTACGGCGGGCTTAATTTCAGGTATATTGCTTTCTATGGTCAACCCTTCGGTAGGTTTTGCAGCATTAAGCACATCAATGGCGGCATCACAACAAATGGGGATTAATTATACTCGCAGTAATGAAAAAGAAGCCGATCGCGTTGGTATTGCATTACTCGCCAGAAGCGGCTTTGATCCTGAGGGCGCACCTGATTTTTTCAAAAAATTAGCCGATAAATTCCGTTATGCCAGCAAACCACCCGCAATGCTACTTACTCACCCATTACCTAATTCTCGTATTAGTGAAGCTAGAGCTCGCGCACAAAATTATCCTGCAGTGCGGCTACCACCCAGTTTAAGTTTTGAATTAGCTAAAGCGCGTATTAGAGCGCGTTACCAAAATAATCCTAAAGATAATATTCTTTATTATAAAGCACGATTAGAAAAAAGAGATTATGTGCTAAAAAGTGCCGCTCTTTATGGTTTAGCCTTGTCCTATTTTGAAAACAAACAGTACCTAAAAGCACAGCAAATATTACAAAATTTATTAGCTCAAGATGATAAAAATTTATTTTATGTGGATGTACTTTCTGATGTTTATATTCAAACAAAACAATATAACAAAGCGATAAAAATGTTAGCCGCACTTAATTTATTAATGCCTAACAACCAAATTGTGACGCTAAATTATGCTAATGCCTTAAGTGAAGCAGGTAAAAATGCAGAAGCGGTTGAGTTACTACAAGACTTTTTATTAGTAAAACCTGATAACTTTATTGCTCATGACTTACTTACTTCAGTTTATGAAAAACAACATAATGCTGCGCTTATGCATACCTCAAAAGCTGAAGTATATGCTTTACTTGGAGCTTATCCTCGTGCGGTAGATGAATTACAAACGGCGTATAATTTTGCAAAAGGTAAACCCCTAGTAAAAAAACGAATTAAAGCACGTATATTACAATTTCAAGCACAACAAGATAAAATAAAGCGCTTATAAAAAGTAAATTAAATATTCATTAATTTTGCCTATTAAAAAAGAGAACCCAGTAAAATGTTAACAATTTATCACAATTCTAGATGCTCAAAAAGCCGCCAAACATTACAATTAATTGAACAGGCAAATGCAGACGTCACTATTGTTGAATATTTAAAAAGCCCACTAAATGCAGAGCAAATAAAGCAAATCATTAAATTACTTAATGTTTCTGTATTAGATGTTATGCGTACTAAAGAAGCTGAATTTAAAGAACAGAATTTAAAAGATGCTGATGACGAAACGCTAATTCAAGCAATAGTCAATACTCCTAAACTACTTGAACGCCCTATCGTTATTAAAGGAGAACAAGCTTGTATTGGTCGCCCTCCTGAAAACGTTTTAGCTTTATTGGCGTAATTCGGTACGCTTTTCTCTATTATTACTGTGAAAAAACATGAAAAAAACTCCCTTATTTACGACAGCACAACTT
Organism: Alteromonadaceae bacterium; assembly: GCA_015491935.1. Taxonomy (GTDB): domain Bacteria; phylum Pseudomonadota; class Gammaproteobacteria; order Enterobacterales; family Alteromonadaceae. The sequence continues at coordinate 7,286 of WGGB01000022.1, read as the reverse complement.
AATAAAATTGCTTTAATTAGTTATTTTTTACTGTTAATTTATATGCCTCTTTGGCTTATTTTTTTAAGCCCTAGCGAATTATCACCTATACTTTGTCTTAGTTTATTTACACTACCTTTACTATTGCCAATAAAGGGCATAATACAAGGTTCACCGTATACATACGCTTGGACTAACTTTATTATTATGCTGTATTTTTTACACAGCCTAACGACTTTGTGGGTATTGCCTAAAGATATCATTTGGGCAAGCATTGAATTATTACTCGCAAGCACTTTTTTCTTATCGGCTACCTATTTTGCGAAATATCGCGGGCAAGAACTCGGTCTTAGCATAAGAAAAAAGAAAACGACTTAATACTTGAATTCGCGAGAGATTATTAAACGCTAATTAGGTAAAAATAGCCCAACACGTAAAGAACACTACAGGAAAATATTATGAATACTACCGTAACTAAAAACGCCTTAGTATTAAGCGTAATAATTTTTTTCAGCCTAACATTAGTAGGATGTGGTGGTTCCTCAACTCCGTCAAACAATGTCATTTCAACATCTGTTCCGCCAGCAACAACCGCTGAAAAAAGTATCATCTCTATTGATAGTGATCCTGCAAGTCAGCAAGCCGTAGAGTTAGTATTATTTGATCCAAATGAAACACTGAGTGATATTAATTGGCAACAAATAAGTGGTACAACGGTTAATTTTTTAACTAAACACAGTAAAGTTATCGCTTTTACAGCACCCAATGCAGGCGACTATAGTTTTACCGCAACATTTAAGGTGAATGGTAAGCAAGAAGAATTAAGCAAAACTATTTCAATAAATAATAATACCAGTTTACTTAATGCTCGTTTAGGCCATGCGGTGATTGAAGGTAATAAAGTGTCTTTACGTGCCTGGCTAAATGATAATCTTGACGAAAATTCAGTAACATGGCAACAAACATCAGGACCAACCGTTACCTTAACTAATTATAACCAAGGTGATAAAGCTATATTTTTTACAGCGCCAAGCGTTGAAAAAGACACCCTGCTACAGTTTAGTGTTCAGGCAAATAATGGCTCAACAACTTATACTGATACCGTTGCCGTACTTGTTGAGAATGGCAGCAATATCAGCAGTAATGCCTATTTTGACACGAGAGTTGCTCACGTATTTCCTTATCAAGCAAATTCCCCTTATGCAGATAAATTAGTTGCTTGTGTTTATAGCAATAACTTAACCAGCTCTTGTACTTTAAGTACATTACCTTTAATTGCTCAGCAAACCTCTACCCCAACGGTGAATGATATTATGTCAAGAGTTGTCGTTTCTCATCAATGGATGGGTGATAGGTTTAAAGAGTTTTTAACCGATTATGATACGAATAACGATTTTAAGAATTTATTACGCGCCACCACAGCTATTGTTATTTCTTATGATGTTCGCCCCTCTTTTTATTGGGCAGCCACTGGCGCAATTTATTTAGACGCAAATAATTTTTGGCAAACACCTGATGAGCGCGATACCATTAATGAAGCTCCTGATTATCGTGCCGCGTTTGGTAACGATTTACAATTTGTAATGCCTTGGCGTTATATTAAGAATAATGATTATGCTTCAAGTTACATTGCCAGTGACAGCCGCATAACGCGTACTGGGCAAGATGGCTTATATCGCTTAGCCTCATTACTGTTTCATGAATTAGCCCATGCCAATGATTTTTTTCCCAGCACGCAATGGTTTTCTCATAGCGCAAATACCCGTGTGTTAGATGCCGCTTGTTCTGATCAAGCCTGCAGCGATGTCGAATCTTCTATATTAGCAAGCAGTTATCCATTACAAAGTGACATCATGCGGCAATTAGCACAGGTTAGCTTTGCTGGTGCTACCGCTAACAGCACTCAAAAAGCTTATCAACCGACAGATATTAGCAGTTTTTTTAGCCCCGATGGTGCTACCGATTATTATAATTACTCTAGTTTACGTGAAGATTATGCCATGCTGTTTGAAGAAGTCATGATGTACACTCGTTATAACATTCAACGTGATGTTGCCGTAACTAATCGACCAACGGGAGATGTAGTTTATGCTAATGATTATATTGTCAATTGGGGACAACGCGGGCGTGCAGGAAGTGATAATATAAAACCTCGTGCTAATTTTGTGGTACAACGCGTACTACCCGAGCTTGATCACACGGCTATTATTGATAATTTACCACAACCGATTGAAATGATATCAGGTAAGGACTGGGTTAAAAATTTAGTCTTAGGTAGTGCTGCAAAAACAATTGCTAGTGAATTAATGACAGAGCAACGAGTAAAAAGCACACCGCTATCCGTACAGCAAACACGTTATTTTCATAAAGCATTACCGAAACATTAAGAGGAAATGAATATAGTACCGTTTGCTAAATTGGCAGAAGATGGCATAACTTGGCGCAAAATAATTTTTTAATGCGTGGTTAAGGTATGGCTTTAATATGACAGCGTTAATTAAGCGCAAGAACCTCTTTTATAAAAGGGATAGTTACTTTACGTTGTTCGCGTATTGAGGCTTTATCTAATTTATCTAAACAAACAAGCAAATCGCCTAAATCACGACTTAAACGATTAAATAAAAATTTAACCGCTTCATCTTGTAATAATAAACCTCGTTGCTTAGCTCTAAATTGAAATGCAATCATTTTATCATCATCTGACAAGGGCTTAATTTGAGCGACCATCCCCCAACTCAAGCGAGACTCAAGATCGGGTAAACTTAATCCTAATTGGGCAACGCTTTGTGAACCGCTAATAATCATACAGCGATCATGCTCGATCATACGATTAAATAAATCAAACACCGCTTGCTGCCACTGTGTATTGCCAGCAATAAACTGAATATCATCTAAACAAACCACATCAATTTGCTCTAATCCTTCCAGCATTTCTACTGACAAATGCTGTAATTCAGAAAAAGATAAACACAATGAAGACAAAGATAATTCACTCGCATAAGCACAGCAAGCGTGTAACAAATGTGATTTACCACTACCTACTTGACCAAACAAATAACACCCTTTATTAGGGGGGGGGGTAATTGCTTTAGTACTTTTTAATTTATTATGACCAATAAGCTCTTTTAATTGCGCAATAATATGCTGGTTTTTTTCACTGATATAGCTAGCAAAAGTTTCATCATCAGGTAATTGTACTGCTAAAGGCAGTTGTGATATTTTTTTCATCATTTTTGCCAATAAAATACAGGTATAGCCTGTTTGTTAACTTCAGCTAAAGGATCTACATATTGCTGTAACTGCTTGTTCAATTTTAATGAGGACAATAAGGCTTTTGCTGAACCAACTAATGTTAAGCGAAACCGTCGTTTTTCACCTTGTGCCCAAATAAGCTCAATGCTATCGACAGCAGATAAATTCATTAAAAACTGACTCACTTCAACATAACGTTTTAACGAATTTATATTTGCCACTTCAATATCTAACTCTCTATTATCATTACTATTTAAAGCATAATATTGATATATTTCTTGGGTTATATCGGCTAAAGCTTGTTGTAATAACAATTGACTATCATGTCCTTGATATTTTTTACTCACCGAAGACTGTATTCTTTGTTCAGTATCAGCAAATAAACGCCAATCTAAAGCAAAATTATTTTTATTACACAACAAGCAACTATTTTCATTCGCTGCTTTAACCTTATTGGCATTTTCATCTAAGGGTAAGCTCGATAAATGATTAACATTAGCTAGCGTTTTAGCCGCCGCTTTATTATCTATAGTCTCAGTAACTGTATTATTTAGATCTAACAAGGTAGAGTTGGATAAACGAATAACTACAAAAGCTTCGGCATTATAGCGCGCAGAAGCCGCAGCAATAGGTTGTTCAAAACGTCCCCAAACATCGGCTGTAGTTAGCGCATTTAAGTCGGTTAAATCCATTAATGGCAAACTAATAGGAAGCCCGCGCTGTTGAGAAAACTGTTTAATAATCTGTGGGAAATTAGTGGTTGATGACTCAGCAATAACTTGTCTTGATAAACCTTGCTCTTGTACTAACCATAATAAAATTTGCGGACGCAGATTTCCCCATAAAGGCAAGCCAGCTCGATGAAATAAACGGTTAATTTTTTCTTCATTAAACAAAGCCGTTAAAAAACGTTGCTTATTTTCTCGTTGATAACTAAATTGTACCAAATATTGCTGATAATTTTTTAATCCTTGCTTAATGATTTTATTATTAAAAATACTTGGATGACCACCCACTTTAAGCAATACCGTTTTCATAGCCTGTTTAATCGCTTGGTTACTATCATTTTTTGCTTGTGAAGCCACCCTAACTTTAGCCTGATATAAATGAGTCATTTCAACTGCGTCCACAGTAGAAACAACCATCATAAGCATTAACAACCCAAGCAATTTCAATAATCTAAGCATAAAAAATTTATAATCCTCTTTCATAATCAAATATTAACATAATCACTTGTTTCAACCTATAGCGAAATGATGAGAAAAATAAATAATTAAGAAGTTAAAAATATTTGCGTTTAAATATTTTATCCCAACGCCTGCACTGGTAGAATATGCGCCTTTAATACCCAATTTTAATCAAAAGCCATATTTGAGGTTTCCTGTGAGCGAACAAAAACAGTCGTTAAGCTATAAAGATGCTGGTGTCGATATCGATGCTGGTAATGCCCTTGTTGAAAACATTAAAGGTGCAGTAAAACGCACTACTCGCCCTGAAGTTATTGGTGGATTAGGTGGTTTTGGCTCAGTTTGTCAATTACCAACAGGTTATAAAGAACCTGTATTAGTTGCAGGTACTGACGGCGTGGGTACTAAATTACGTCTTGCTATTGATTTAGCAAAACACGATACCGTTGGCATTGATTTAGTTGCCATGTGTGTTAATGATTTAATTGTTCAAGGTGCAGAGCCATTATTCTTTTTAGATTATTACGCCACCGCAAAATTGGATGTAGAGGTAGCATCATCAGTAGTTGAAGGTATTGCAGAAGGCTGTATTCAATCGGGTTGTGCCTTAGTGGGCGGTGAAACGGCAGAAATGCCAGGAATGTATCATAAAGGCGATTATGATATTGCGGGCTTTTGTGTGGGTGTGGCTGAAAAATCACGTTTACTCGACGGCAGTAAAGTCGCTGCAGGCGACCAACTAATTGCTTTAGGCGCTTCAGGCCCTCATTCAAATGGCTTTTCACTTATTCGTAAGGTATTAGACGTTAATAATACTGACACTAATGAATTACTTGACGGTAAAGCCATTGGTGAGCATTTATTAGAACCGACTAAAATATACGTTAAATCAGTACTTGAATTAATGAAAAATGTTGACGTTCATGCCTTATCACACATTACTGGTGGCGGTTTTTGGGAAAATATTCCTCGCGTTTTACCTGCAACAGCACAAGCGGTTATTAATGGTGAAAGCTGGCAGTGGCCGAGCATTTTTAATTGGTTACAAGAAAATGGCAATATTACCACTCACGAAATGTACCGCACATTTAACTGTGGTGTGGGTATGATCATTGTAGTACCAAGTGACAAAGTAGCACAAAGTATTGCTATTTTAACTGAGCATGGTGAAAATGCTTGGCACATTGGTGAAATAGCTCAATTACCGACAGATGCTGAACAAGTTATTTTTACAGACAAAAGCGCCGAGGCATAATTCGTGACAAACTCGGTAAATATAGCAAAAAAACGTATTGTTGTATTAATTTCTGGTGGTGGTACTAATTTGCAGGCGATTATTGATGCCTGCAAAGACGGTTACATTAATGGTGAAGTCGTCGCGGTGATCTCTAATAAAGCCGATGTTTATGGTTTAATTAGAGCCGAGCAAGCAGGTATTAGCCATGCGGTACTTTCTCATAAAGATCATGATTCAAGAGAAAGTTATGATCAAGCCTTAGTGAGCAAAATCAATAGCTTTTCTCCTGATCTTGTTGTACTTGCTGGCTTTATGAGAATACTCACCGCTGATTTTGTGCAAACCTACAGTGGAAAATTATTGAACATTCATCCTTCTTTGTTGCCTAAGTATCAGGGTTTAAATACTCATCAACGCGCGATTGATGCAAAAGACAATGAACATGGTGTTAGTGTGCATTTTGTTACCGAAGAATTAGATGGTGGCCCAGTTATTTTACAGGCAAAAGTCCCCGTATTTAGCGAAGACTCTGCTGACGATCTAGCCAGTAGAGTACATCAACAAGAACATCGTATTTACCCGTTAGTGGTAAAATGGTTTTGTGAAAATCGTTTAAGTATGCAAAATGAGCAAGCTGTACTCGACGGTAATATTTTACCTGCAAGTGGTTACGCTAACGACTAGTTAATATTAAGCAGAAAACAAACAAGGTTGATTTTTTATTATGAAAGATAAGCAGTTAAGTAAATACCAGATTAATAAACGATTAACCTTTTTTATAGCACTATTCCCTTTTATTTTACTCACCGCAAAAGCAAACACGGTAAATACTAGTACAACAGTAAAAGTAGTTAAGCCTAAAGGTACAACACCCTTTTTAAAACCCTTTACTGCCAACTACTCTATTTTACATAAATCTAAAAAAGTCGGTAAAGGCGTTCGAAAATTAGTTTATTTGAATGATAACACCTTAGAATATAGCTATAAGTCTGACATTAGTTGGCTGATTTTTTCCGATAGTCGTACTGAAATATCAACATTAAATTATCATGGTGATATTTTAACACCACTAAAATATGAATATAAACGCGAAGGGACAGGACCAGATAAACATTACGTATGGTTATTTGATGCCAAAAATAATACAGCAACCAATGTAAAGAAAAAGAAAACGGTTACCGTTGATTTTTCAAAGCATTTACAAGACACCTTGAGCTATCATTTACAACATCGTTTAAAAATGATTGAACATCCTGAGCAAAAACAATTTGTCTATCCTGTCATTAAAACCTCAGGCAAGGTACAAAATTATGTTTTTCAATACGACGGTGAAGAAGAATTAATGCTTCCTTACGGATTAGTTCAAACCATTCGTTTAAAGCGCGAAGTTATTGAAAAAAAACGTATTACTTACGCATGGTATGCACCAAAACTCAATTATTTATTAGTTAAATTATATCAAGTTAAAGACGATATTGAACAGTTTGAAATACAACTAACCTCGTTAAAAGTTGAAGAATGAGTATATTATTCTCAAGGTTAACTAACTAACTAAGTTACAAGGCAATGGCTTCCCCTAAATGAAATAATTGCCATTGCTCTGCTTGCATTTTTTGCCATTGTTCATCATC
>WGGB01000021.1 GCA_015491935.1 Alteromonadaceae bacterium | reverse complement strand
TGCTCACGACAAGCTTTATGGCGCTGTGTAAGCACTTTGATTTGTTTTGATGTTAGGTTTATTTCTCGCATGTGATTATCATGATCCGATCAATTTAAAAATCAACAGTTTTGTTTGAAAAAAGAGTATTTTCAATGATCATCGGTATAGACCTCAGTGAGTTGTAGCTGTTGTTTAACCAAAGAGCATAAGGCAGGTGAAATAACGTATAGACTACACCGAGTGTTACAATCTGTTACCCTATGACGCAACGCGCGGTTAAGTAAGTTATAAAGTGCATCGTAAGTTATAAAGTGCATCTTTTTGCTAGCAGAAAAACTTAACAAAGCTTCCCTTGAAAACATCGCAACAGAGTCTACTTTAAGCCAAACCCAAAGCATTAACAGGTAGACAATATCACTGGCAGGTGTGCCTGAGCGCTTAGAAAACTTAACCTGACGTAACATCATGTTAAAACCAATATGTTTCCATATAGAGCTAAAAACATTATCAATATTAAGATTTACTTGAGTTAATAAATCAGCGGTTAATGATAGTAAGTTCAAGATCTTTGTGGCAGAATTCATTTGATCTCTCGTTTGGTAAAATACTTTACCTAGATAACAAGCACCCCACCATAACCAGACACAAACCTCTTCAAAATCATAAAGTTAATTACCTTGTATTGCTTGTTTTGAATCCCGAAACTTGAGTCATTAAAATAAATCTCAAAATTTTTCTAATCAATTCCACAAGCCTGCTTTAAGGCTTTATTTTTAAGCAGAGTAAACTTGTTTACTGTAAACAATACACTGTTTCGTAAAAATTTTACTACTGGTGAAGGGTGACTAAATGCAGTGTAAAATCCATCCATTGCAGACATCATCACTAAATTATCTATACGTCGTTTTTTTTCATAACGCTGAAGCACCTCAGAGTTATACCATAGTTCATTATGAGCAATAGCCTCACTTACCACTGTTTGCAATGCTAAAACATCTTTAAATCCTAAATTAACGCCCTGCCCAGCTAATGGGTTAATTGTATGAGCAGCATCACCTAATAAAACGACGTTACCTTTTTGATAATGATTAGCATGACGTCTAGTTAAAGGAAAAGATCCTTTATTGATCACTTTGACTTTTCCTAAGCGTTTTGGAAAAACATCATCAATTTCTTCTGCTAGTTGCTTATTCGATAGCGTCATTAGTTGCTTTATTTTGTCACTTTGATGGTACCAAACCAATGAGGCACAACCTTGAAACTGTATTTTTTGCTGCAATGCAGTTAATTCGTTCTTTATAACGCTAATGTCATGATTTGGCATAGGTAACATAGCCACAGGGCCAGAAGGTAGAAACTGCTGCCAAGTAATATTTTGCTGCGGTAGTTGAGTTTTAACATTAATTAACATTGCCGCTTGCTGATAATCCCAGCCAGTTATACCAATACCTGCTAATTGTCTTACTTGAGAATTAGCTCCATCAGCAGCAACAAGTAAATGAGCAGTAAGTGTTTCATGAGTCAATTGCACCTTAACACCATGCTCAAGTTGTTGATAATCAAGCAATGACTCAGGACAATATAAGTGAATGTTTTTTTGTTTTTCTATTTGTTGCCACATAGATAATTGAATTAAACGGTTTTCAATTATATACCCTAGATGAGTTTTTTTTATCTCTTGTGCGTTAAATTCAACCGATGAAAATGCATTTTCCCAAACACCTAATCGTTGATATTGACAGCTCCGCCATAACATAATTTGTGACCAAACATCTAACTGTTCTAACAAATACTGTGACGCTAAAGATATAGCAGACACACGTAAATCAAGAGGCTGTTCAATGCTAAAAGCTTGCGGTTGATGTTTTTCAACTAAGGCGACCGTTAAACCTAATTGGGCAAGAGATAACGCACTTGCAGCACCAACCATCCCTCCGCCAATAACAACACAATCAAACGTTTTTATTTCAGACATTTATACCTACTAAATATAACTAATACTTTTTATATATTGCTAGTGTAAAACAATCTATGGTGAAATCACATTTCATCTTAGTAGAATTTTCCTCTACCTTAAATATATAGAGGAAAGTGCCGATTAGCTCTAATCAAAATAATTACATCTCGTTTTGTGATTAAATCTGATGTAGAATACGCCCCCTTTTTTAGTGTTATATTTTCTGGGTGAGTAGTCAAATGGGTAAAAAGTTATATATCAAAACTTGGGGTTGTCAAATGAATGAATATGATTCACAAAAAATTGCTGAATTATTAAATTCAACCCATGGTTATGAATTAGCATCAGAGGCAGAAGATGCTGATGTAATATTACTAAATACTTGTTCTATTCGAGAAAAAGCACAAGAAAAAGTATTTCATCAACTAGGGCGTTGGAAAAATTTAAAAAATGACAAGCCTGATTTACTCATTGGTGTTGGTGGTTGTGTCGCTTCACAAGAAGGTGAGGCTATTCGTCAACGCGCTCCTTTTGTTGATATGGTATTTGGACCACAAACACTACATCGCTTACCTGAAATGATCCATCAAGTAACGGGTGAGCATACACCCGTTGTTGATGTAAGTTTTCCTGAAATTGAAAAGTTTGACCGCTTACCAGAACCTAAAGCTGACGGTGCCAGTGCTTTTGTTTCCATAATGGAAGGTTGTAGTAAATATTGTACTTTTTGTGTTGTACCTTACACCAGAGGCGAAGAAGTTAGTCGTCCATTAGATGATGTATTATACGAAATAGCCCAATTAGCCGAACAAGGCGTGCGCGAAGTTAACTTATTAGGGCAAAATGTTAATGCTTATCGTGGTGCTAACTTTGACGGTAGTATTTGTCGTTTTTCAGAATTATTACGCTTAGTTGCTACCATTGATGGCATTGATAGAATTCGTTACACCACCTCTCATCCTGTTGAATTTACCGATGACATTATTGAAGTGTACAAAGATGTCCCCGAATTAGTAAGTCATTTGCATTTACCTGTACAAAGTGGTTCAGACCGTATATTAACGCAAATGAAACGTGGTCATACGGTATTAGAATATAAATCACAAATTAGAAAACTGCGTAAAGCTCGTCCTGATTTATGTATGTCATCAGACTTTATTATTGGTTTTCCTGGCGAAACCGATGCTGACTTTGAAGCTACAATGGATTTGATCAAAGCCATAGATTTTGATTTAAGCTTTAGCTTTATTTACAGTGCCCGCCCTGGAACCCCAGCAGCAGATATGGTAGATAATATTAGCGAAAAAACTAAAAAACAACGTCTACAAATATTGCAAGACAGAATAACTCAACAAGCCTTGCGCATTGCTCGTCAAATGCTTAACACCACACAACGTGTACTTGTTGAAGGACCATCAAAAAAAGATCCTATGGAATTACGTGGTAAAACCGAAAATAACCGTACGGTTAATTTTGTTGCACCTCACACAGTTATTGGACAGTTTGTTGATGTGAAAATTACCGATGTATATGCTAATTCATTACGAGGTGAATTAGTACGTACAGAAGCAGAAATGGGATTGCGTAGTAAACATAGCCCAGCAGATATATTAGCCAATACTCATCACCAAAACACAGAGCAAAATGATGATTTGGGTGTGGCCACTTATACACCTTAACTGGCCAATCATTAATAAATCAATAACTCAATATGACTAAGTAGAGAGCCGTCTTGACTAAAAATAGTAACCAACAGTTAGTTTTAGAACCACACAATAATGATCGACAAGCAAATCTATGCGGTCCAATGGATGACAACCTAAAAACCATTGAACGTCGGTTAGGGGTTGAGATTAGTTATAGAAGTAATCATTTTAAAATTGTTGGCAAGCCTTCAAATTGTCAAGCAGTGACACAATTACTGAAAGAGCTTTACCTTGAAACAGAAAGCGTAAAAGGTCACAGTAAATTAATTACC
>WGGB01000020.1 GCA_015491935.1 Alteromonadaceae bacterium | reverse complement strand
TGCTCACGACAAGCTTTATGGCGCTGTGTAAGCACTTTGATTTGTTTTGATGTTAGGTTTATTTCTCGCATGTGATTATCATGATCCGATCAATTTAAAAATCAACAGTTTTGTTTGAAAAAAGAGTATTTTCAATGATCATCGGTATAGATCTTATTTTTACTAATTACGGTGGTAAAAAAGCCTTTGGTGGTGAAGTTGTCACGGCAAAATGTTTTGAAGATAACTCACTAGTTAAACAACTAGTCGATACTGATGGCTCGGGTAAGGTGATGGTTGTTGATGGCGGCGGTTCTCTTAGAGCGGCATTATTAGGTGATATGTTAGCAGAAAAGGCTGTTAATAATCATTGGCAAGGTATTATTATTTATGGCTGTATTCGTGATATAGATATAATTAAAACGTTAAATTTAGGTGTGCAAGCACTAAACATTCACCCTCGAAAAACGCAAAAACGTGGTTTAGGTGATTTAAATATTCCTGTTACTTTTGCTGGCGTTACTATAAAACCTAAAATGTATATTTATGCTGATAATAATGGCATTATTTTAAATGACAAAAAACTAACTAGTTGAATTTAATCGTCTTAAATAAAAAGAAAAACATGAAATTAAAAATCTATCAAATTGATGCCTTTACCGATAAAGTGTTTACAGGTAATTATGCTGCAGTAATACTAGTTGATGAGTGGTTATCCGTTACGTTAATGCAAAATATCGCCAGTGAAAATAATTTATCTGAAACTGCTTTTGTTAAAACTCTTGATGATAATCATTATCACGTCCGTTGGTTTTCACCGTTATGTGAAATAGATTTTTGTGGTCACGCTACACTCGCCAGTGCTTTTGTCTTATTTAAAGAGAAACTACATTTAACTAAAATCAGTTTTTTTGCTGAAGCAGTCGGCGATTTTAAAGTAAGTAAATGCAACGACGGTTTAATTACTATGATTTTTCCGATGATGATGCCAAAGGTGGTTGATTATATTCCTGCTGATTTATTAGCAGGGCTAAGTATTAAACCATTAGAGGTGTTACGTAATAACCAAGCTTATTTTGCTATGTACGATAATGAGCAAGATATTATGCAATTAAAGTCAGATCCTGTGATATTAAAACAATTAGCACCTTATGATGTGGTGGTAACGAGTGAAGCAAATAAAAACAGTGACTATGATTTCATCTCGCGTTATTTTTGGCCTGCTAATGGTGGTGAAGAAGATCCTGTTACGGGGTCTATTCATACAGGATTAGCACCATTATGGGCAAAACGGTTACAAAAAAATAATCTAAAAGCTTATCAAGCATCAAAGCGTGGCGGTATTTTACAGTGTATAGTTAATAAAAATAACGTTAAAATTTCGGGTAATGCTGTGCAATATCTTGAAGGCATTATTAATCTTTAAAATAGAATAGAGCGGTTATTGTTAGTTATAGAACCAACTTTTATATTAATTATTATTGCTGTTGCGATTTGTGTTGTTTTTAGTTTTACTAATGGTTTTCATGATACTGCGAATATTATTGCGCCAACGATTGCATCAAGAGCAATGACTCCAATTCAGTCAGTGATTTTAGTTGCCTTTTTTGAATTTTTAGGGCCTGTTTTAGGTGGCACAGCCGTTGCTAATACTATTGGCAGCTTTGTTGATTTAAGTGATTTTTCATCATTTAATGCGGTTTTGGTTCTTGTGTGTGGTTTGTTTTTAGCCGTTTTTTGGAATTTATTTACTTGGTGGCGTGGGATCCCATCGCCATCTTCGCATGCTTTAGTTGGAGCATTAACAGGAGCAGTTATTATTTCTGCTGGTGGCGATCATGTTTTATGAGGATTTCAACAATTATTACATGGTGAATTTGTTGGTGTGAGTAAAGTTATTATTGCCTTGTTGTTTTCTCCTTTAATTGGTTTTTGGTTAGGTTTTTTTGTACAAAAGCTTATGGTTTTTTTATTGTGGGCAGCCAAACCGAGCATTAATAAATCATTAAGACGCGGCCAGTTATTTGCAGCAGGCTTAGCTTTTTCGCATGGTACAAATGATGCGCAAAAAAGTATGGGAGTGTTAACACTCATTTTGCTATTAAGTGGCAATATTAAAGAATTTGTTGTACCTATGTGGGTTATTTTAGTTTGCGCAGGGGCAATAACATTAGGCGTTATTTTAGGGGGATGGCGAATTGTTAAAACCTTAGGTTTTGCTATTTATAAAATTAGACCTATTCATGCGCTTGATTGCCAATTAACCTCTATTTCTGTGATTTTTTCGGCATCATTACTTGGTGCCCCTGTATCAACCACTCATGTGGTTTCATCATCAATTATGGGGATAGGCTCGGCAGAACGTTATAAAGCGGTTAAGTGGCAAAAAGCCAATGAAATGTTACAAACATGGATAGTAACCATACCTTCAACTGCTCTGATTGCTATGCTAATTTATTCTTTAGTTGATTTTTTGATTGTTAAATTTTAATTGTTATTTATGGATGTATTATGAATTTTGAAGATAAAAAAAACGGTATGTTTCATCGTTTTATTGACAAAGTATTCCCCAAAGCACCTGACTTTTTTACTTTATCACATCAACAAAGTGAACAGGTTTGCGTCACCATGGATAATTTAGATGAATTTTTACACACTAATGATGTTAGCGCTGGCGAGTTATTACATCAAGATGACCATGTTGCTGACACCTTAAGAGTGAGAAATTTGCATCAATTAAATCAAGCCTTTTCTACCACGATTGATCGTGAAGATATTTATCGTGCTATTAACGCTATGGATGGCATTGTCACTCATTGTAAAAATTCGTTTAATGAAATGACAACTCTTGAATTGACCGCTGATGAAACTTGTTTAGCTATGGTTGAACACTTACGTACAGGCGTAAAGTCTATAGAGCAGGGGTTTTCTTTATTAGCTAAAGATCCCCTTAAAGCGCAAGAATTTACAATGTCAGTAAGACACCATGATAGAAAAGTAGAACGATTATATTACGAGGGCTTAGCCAAGTTATTTAAATCAACGGATACTATTTATATTTTTAAAATGAAAGAATTTTATATGCATTTAAAACATATTAGTATTCGTATGAATAATTGTGCCAATGTTTTAGAAGATATTATTGTTAAAATAAGTTAGCCATCATTAACTATAAATAAATCTAAAATACTTGCTCATCATCACTATCAATGGCTAATTTTATTTTTTGTCTATATTCATCAATATGCATAGCTAAATGAATATCACGACAACAGGCTGGGCATTCATCATAATAATTTTGATCGCCAGCACTACTATCTAATGTGATATGAATATTATGTCCACAATGTGGGCAATGAATTTTTTTATCAATGATTTCATTTTGCATAAAGCCTCCAAGAAAGAGCATTATATTTATCTTTTAGTATGGCGTTTAATTATTAAATCGCTAGTTTTTATTTAAGTTCAGCATAAATTTATTTTATCCCATAAATCTCAAATATAATTGATAAAACTGTACTTTTAGCGTGCAATCGAGTAATCTTGCGCCTCTCGTAAATTCCACTCATAATTTAGCAGTGTTATTCATGAATAACCCAAGTATGGTTATTTATGTTAATTGAACTTTTTTATCGTGGAATATTTTAAAAATTTAAGTAAAACACGTGACATATCGTAAGTGTCACCACTGTTAAAGGAAGCCCCATGCCTGTTATAACTCTCCCTGATGGTTCTCAACGTTCATTTGAAAATGCGGTATCTGTAATGGATGTTGCGCTTGATATTGGTCCTGGTTTAGCTAAAGCGACGATAGCAGGTCGTGTTAATGGTGAATTGGTTGACGCTTGTGAGATGGTCACACAAGATGCAAATTTACAACTTATCACCAATAAAGATGCTGAAGGGTTAGAAATTATTCGTCACTCTTGCGCGCATTTATTGGGTCATGCTATTAAGCAATTATACCCAAATACTAAAATGGCGATTGGGCCAACCATTGAAAATGGCTTTTATTATGATGTTGATTTAGACGAATCAATCTCTGAAGATGATTTAGTTAAACTTGAAAAACGTATGACTGAATTAGCTCGTACTGGCTATGAAGTCATTAAAAAAACGGGTTCTTGGCAAGATGCTTACGATGTTTTTACCGAACGCAATGAACCTTATAAATTAGAAATTCTTGATGAAAATATAGATAGAAGTGATACACCTGCACTTTATTATCATCAAGAATATATTGATATGTGTCGTGGGCCTCATGTGCCAAGTATGCGTCATTGTCATCATTTTAAATTAATGAAAGTTGCGGGTGCTTATTGGCGCGGCAATTCTGACAATAAAATGTTGCAACGCATTTATGGCACCGCATGGGCAGATAAAAAACAGTTAAAAGCTTATATTCAACGTCTTGCTGAAGCTGAAAAACGTGATCACCGTAAAATTGGTAAAACATTAGATTTATTTCATTGGCAAGAAGAAGCGCCTGGTATGGTGTTTTGGCATAATGACGGTTGGACAATTTATACTGAATTAGAAAAATTTGTGCGTGAAAAATTGCATGAATATGATTATGACGAAGTAAGAGGTCCATTAATGATGGACAGAGTGCTTTGGGAAAAATCAGGTCATTGGGATAAATATGCTGAAAATATGTTTACCACGACGTCAGAAAAGCGTGAGTATGCGATAAAACCAATGAACTGTCCTGGTCATGTACAAATATTTAACCAAGGGCTTAAATCTTATCGCGATTTACCCTTGCGTATGGCTGAGTTTGGTTGTTGCCATCGTAACGAACCCTCAGGTTCTTTACATGGTTTAATGCGAGTACGTGGTTTTACCCAAGATGATGCACATATTTTTTGTACAGAATCTCAAGTACAAGATGAAGTCAGTAGCTGCATTAAAATGGTTTACGATGTTTATAAATCATTTGGCTTTGAAGATATAGTAGTTAAACTATCTACTCGTCCTGATAAACGTATTGGTAGTGACGATATTTGGGATAAAGCTGAAGAAGGTTTAGCGCTTGCTTTACGTGATAATAATATCAACTTTGATTATTTACCCGGTGAAGGTGCTTTTTATGGACCTAAAATTGAATTTACTCTAATGGATTGCTTAGGACGCTCTTGGCAATGTGGTACAGTACAACTTGATTTTGCATTACCTGAACGTTTAGGCGCAACTTATGTGGGTGAAGATAACGAACGTTACACGCCCGTTATGATCCATCGTGCTATTTTAGGAAGTTTAGAACGCTTTATTGGCATTTTAATCGAAGAGTACACAGGTAAATTTCCGACGTGGTTATCACCTACTCAAGCAGTAATTATGAATATTACTGATAAACAGAGTGAATATTGCAAAAAAATTGCAAAAAAACTCAAAGAAAATGGATTTAGAGCAAAACTAGACTTGAGAAATGAGAAGATAGGCTTTAAAATTCGTGAGCACACTTTGAAACGTGTTCCATATTTGTTGGTTGTAGGTGACAAAGAAATGGAAAGTGGTGAAATTGCTATTCGTACTCGAAGTGGTGAAGATTTAGGAAAACTATCTGTAGATGATTTTGTCAGTAAATTAACTGACGAAGTAATTTCAAGAAGCTAAAATAGTTTACTTGTATAAAGTGTACAGATATAAATTTAAATATAAAAATTGAAAATAAAGTTCTTTGGAGGAACATGGCTATAAAAAATGGTCAACGTGGCGGGCAGAAAGAGCCTGCGCATCGTTTGAATGAGTTAATTACAGGTATTCCAGGCAATGAAGTTCGTCTAATTAAATTTGATGGTGAACCTGGTGGAATTGTTTCTTTAGATGAAGCAATGAACCAAGCTTTGGATGCGGGTGTTGATCTTGTTGAAATCAGTCCAACGGCAAAGCCTCCTGTTTGTCGTGTGATGGATTATGGTAAGTTTCTTTATGAAAAAGCTAAAGAACAGAAAGAACAGCGTAAAAACCAGAAACAAATACAGGTTAAAGAAATAAAATTTCGACCTGGAACAGATGAAGGCGATTATCAGGTCAAACTACGCAACCTGAGACGCTTTTTAGAAGGTGGCGACAAAACTAAGGTAACGTTACGTTTCCGCGGTCGCGAAATGGCACACCAAGAACTAGGGCTTGAATTGTTAACTCGTGTTAAAAACGATTTACAAGATATAGCCATAGTTGAGTTTTTCCCTCGTAGAGCGGAAGGACGACAAATGGTGATGGTATTAGCCCCTATTAAACGATAATAACTGGTCATAAAAAGTAGTTAACTTATCTTCTTTGTTTTATTACAAATGATTTAAGCTTAATTCACCACTATTATCATACGTTGGTAGCCTCGGCCTACAAGTAGCATAAAACTTATGTTTTATGCTCGCCAGAGCTACTGTAAATTTGGCATCAACAATGCGGAGTTATTATTATGCCTAAAATGAAAACCAATAAAGGTGCTGCAAAGCGCTTTAAAAAAACAGCTAATGGCTACAAGTTTAAACAAGCTGGCTTACGTCATATTTTGACTAAACGCCGTACTAAAGTTAAGCGTCATTTACGTGCTAAATGTATGATCGCTGCTTCTGATATTGCATCAGTTAAAAAACTTTTACGTCACGGTTAATAGGAGAAATAAATAATGGCAAGAGTAAAACGTGGTGTACAAGCGCGTGCACGTCATAAGAAAGTTTTAAAGCAAGCTAAAGGTTATTACGGTGCTCGTAGTCGCGTTTATCGTGTTGCTTTTCAAGCTGTAACTAAAGCTGGCCAATACGCTTACCGTGACCGTCGTCAACGTAAACGTCAATTCCGTCAACTTTGGATCGCTCGTATTAACGCAGCAGCTCGTCAAAATGGTTTATCTTACAGCCGTTTCATTAATGGTCTTAAAAAGGCTGCTATTGAAATCGATCGTAAGATCCTAGCTGACATTGCAGTGTACGATAAAGCAGCTTTCGCATTTCTAGTAGAAAAAGCACAAACTGCTTTAGCTGCATAAAAATGTAAAAAGTTATATAAAGGACGCCTAGTGCGTCCTTTTTCTTTTTTTAAGCTTATAAAATTGACACAAGTGTCGGGTTTATTACTTCATCAATAAAATGACGACTAACATTTATAGTAAATATTAGTCGTTATTTTATTTATAAAAGAGGTTTTTATGAGTCTTGCAAACAGTGTTTTAGCGGTGAATAATGATTTACCTATTCGCACCGATGCGCCAGTACATAGCGGCAAAGTGCGTAGTGTTTATTGGTTAAGCGACGCCGATAGTAAACGTCTCATTACTGAAAAAGGGTATAATATACCTAGCGATACACCATTAGCTATTATGGTTATTAGCGATAGAATTTCAGCCTTTGACTGTATTTGGCATGGTGAAGGCGGCATGAAAGGCGTTCCAGGAAAAGGCGCAGCACTAAATACTATTTCAAATCATTGGTTTAAATTGTTTAAAGAAAATGGTTTAGCCGATAGTCATATTTTAGATATTCCTCACCCTTTTGTCTGGATTGTACAAAAAGCACAGCCAGTTATGATAGAAGCTATTTGTCGTCAATATATTACAGGCTCTATGTGGCGTGCTTATAGTAAAGGTGAGCGTGAGTTTTGTGGTATAAAATTACCCGAAGGTTTGCAAAAGGACCGTAAATTACCCGAACTATTACAAACACCATCGACAAAAGGTATTTTAAAAGGTATTCCAGGGGTTCCAGAAGCTGACGATGTAAATATAACCCGA
This sequence comes from Alteromonadaceae bacterium, assembly GCA_015491935.1. Classification (GTDB taxonomy): domain Bacteria; phylum Pseudomonadota; class Gammaproteobacteria; order Enterobacterales; family Alteromonadaceae. The sequence continues at coordinate 725 of WGGB01000020.1, read as the reverse complement.
AAAAATATTGAAGAAAATTTTACAGACTTTAATTTTAAATCAAAAGATGATATTGCTCTTTATGAAAAACTGTTAACGGAAGGTTTTAATGTCATCTCGAATGAACTTGCTAAAATAGATCAAATATTTGTTGATACAAAATTTGAGTTTGGTTATGTAAAAGATAAGCAAGGTAATGATAAATTAATTTATATGGATGAAGTTGGTACACCTGATTCATCACGTATTTGGGATGGTGAACAATATCGTGCAGGTAATGTTGTTGAAAACTCTAAAGAAGGTTTTCGCCAACTGTTATTAAATTATTTTCCTGATCCTGACATCTTACTCAATAAAGAACGTATGGCAGAGCGTGAAGCACTTGCTCGTGATAATGCTTTACCTGAGTCGGTATTGATGAATGTATCAAAAACTTATATTGCTATCGCAGAGAAAATTACCGGTGAAAAAATTAATTTGTCAGCTGATCCTAAAGCGGAAATTATTAGCATTTTAAAAGAACAATATAACTTGATTGATTAATATCATTATAAGATAAAAATCTTTTGTTAAAATAAACCATCATAAATTATCTGTAAGCGTCTGGTGATCTACACCTAGCTAAGTTTTACATTCCAAGGTAATAGTTGTTCAATATCAAAATCTTTATGGCTTAATTGCTCAAGGCAGTGGACAATATAATCGAATGGTATTAAGTTATTGGCTTTCGCTGTTTCAATGATGGA